>JANLTQ010000098.1:0-2021 GCA_031363005.1 Acidimicrobiia bacterium
GGAGCGGACGACCAGAAGGGCAAGTTGGTCGCACCCTCGTGCGATGGTGCTCGGGTGCTGATCGACTGTAGTGACTGCGTGATGAACTCGACCTCGGCGTGTGACGACTGCATGGTGTCGTTTCTCGTCAATCGAGAGCCCGGCGATGCGGTCGTGATCGACGTGGCCGAGGAACGGGCGGTGCGAATGCTGGCCAAGGCGGGTCTCGTACCGGAGTTGCGTCATCTCCCGAGGGTCGCCGGCTCCTGACCGAGTTCAGATGAGGAGTTCGGAGAGCAATGCCCGGACGCGGCGATCGATGTCGTCGCGAATCGGCCGGACCGCGTCGAGGTCCTGACCAGCCGGATCGTCGAGCTTCCAATCGAGATAGCGCTTGCCCGGAAAAATGGGGCACGCGTCGCCGCACCCCATCGTGATCACCACGTCGGCCTCGTGGACGGCATCGGCGGTCAAGAGCTTCGGCCGTTCGGTGGCGAGGTCGATATCGAGTTCGAGCATGACGGCGAGCACTGCCGGGTTCACCTGATCTGCCGGCTGGCTCCCGGCGGAGCAAACATCGACGCGTCCGCCGGCTGCACGTTCGAGGAGCGCGGCGGCCATCTGAGAGCGGCCGGCATTGTGGACGCAGACAAAGAGCACGGTCGGTCGATCCTCAGTATCGGTCATGATTCCTCCGCAGGGTGGGGGACGACGGCCGCGGACGCGTCGACCCTCGGGAACAGAACTCGAATCAGGCCGTACCCGAGCGCCGCGCCCACCAGCTGCGCGCCGATGAACGCCGGAACACTGGCGGGCTCGATGCCCGCGAACGTGTCACTCATCATGCGTCCGACGGTGACGGCCGGGTTGGCGAAGCTGGTCGAGCTGGTGAAGAAGTACGCGGCCCCGATGTATCCGCCGACCGCAAAGGGAGTGGCGCGTGCGTTGGTGCGCGTGCTGCCGAAGATCACGAGGAGGAGGCCGATGGTCGCAACGACCTCGGCGAGCCACAATCCGGAGTGGCTGCGCGATTTGGTCGACCACTCGATCGCCGGCAGATCGAACATGAGGTTGGCGAGGATGCTGCCGGCGCATGCGCCGGAGATCTGCGCGCCGATGTACGCGCCGAGTTCACGTGTTGTGAGTCCGCCAAGACGCGCGTCGACGATGCTCACGACGGGGTTGAAGTGCGCACCGGAGACTGATCCGAACGCGAGGATCAACGCGACCAGCCCTGCTGCGGTCGCGACTGCGTTCTCGAGGAGTTGCAGCCCGACGTCATTCGGTGACAACCGGACGGCCATGATCCCGCTGCCGACGACGACGGCGACGAGGAAGGCGGTACCGAGAAACTCGGCGAGCGCCCGGCGGGGGAGTTCGTTCACGGTTGACTCATCGACCGGCGGTCGCCGGAACGCCACCAAGCGCGTCTCGCAAGACCGCGAGCCGGTCGGGCGCCACCGAGTACCACGCCCACTTGCCGCGCTTCTCGCGATGCACGAGACCCGCATCGGTCAAGACCGAGAGGTGATGGCTGATGGTCGGCTGGCTCTTGCCGATCGGGACCGCCAGGTCGCACGAGCAGATCTCACCCGCCTGGGCGATGAGTGAGAGCAGGCGGAGGCGAACCGGATCGGCGACCACCTTGAACGCGGCGGCGAGTTCGTCGGCAGCCTCCTCGTCCAACGGCGCAGCCAACACCGGCCCGCAGCAGTTGGTGATTTCCCTGATGTCCATCGAGCACCTCGGCCGTCGTGGATGTGGATGCAGCCTGGACGCTTGTCATATTGACAAGCGTCGATGCGTCAGCATACATTGATGTCGGTCGATCTAACAAGACCAATCGATGAACATCAGACGAACGGAGCACTCATGAGCGCAACCGGTGCCATCAGCACGACACCTCAGGTCGGACCCGATCTCGCCGCTCCGCAAACCGGGCGGTTGCAACTGGCTCTCAACGTCGACGATCTGGATGCCGCGATCGAGTTCTACTCGCGGATGTTCGGCGTGCGTCCCGTGAAGGTGAAGCCCGGGTACGC
>JANLTQ010000102.1:0-14426 GCA_031363005.1 Acidimicrobiia bacterium
CCGCGCTCGAACGGGTCGGAGCAGCACTCGGCCGTGACGTCACCCGCGCTCCGCTCAACGTCACCCTGACGGCCACTCGGAATCCCGCGGGCGTGGAGCAGCCGGGTTGCAGCGGCTGCGGCGACTGTGTCACCGGCTGTAACGAGGGGGCGAAGAACACCCTCCTCATGAACTACCTGCC
Organism: Acidimicrobiia bacterium; assembly: GCA_031363005.1. Lineage (GTDB taxonomy): Bacteria > Actinomycetota > Acidimicrobiia > IMCC26256 > JAENVU01 > JAENVU01. The sequence continues at coordinate 182 of JANLTQ010000102.1, forward strand.
CGATGCCGTCCGTCACGGCGCGCAGATCTTCACCGAGCTCGACGTGAGACACCTCGAGCGTCATCCCGACCATTGGGCGATCACCGTCCGACCGATCGGGAGTGACCGCGACGAGTTCGACCATGCCGATGACTTCATCGTGCGTGCCGAGGTGGTGGTGCTCGGTGCGGGCGTCCTCGGCTCCACCGAGATCCTCCTACGATCGGCGGAGCGCGGGCTCGTGGTCTCGGACCAACTCGGCACTCATTTCTCGGGAAATGGTGACGTCCTCGGGTTCTCCTACGCCGGAACGGATCCGGTCCACGGCGTGGGCCACGGCGGCCTCCCGGCGAACGGCCGGACGGGGGTCGGGCCGACGATCACGGGAGTCATCGACCTGCGCGACGACTTCCTCCCGCACAGCTTGATCATCGAAGAAGGCACCGTCCCCGGCGCCATTGCCTCGTTGCTGCCCATGGCCATGACCGCGGGCGCGCTGGCGCAGGACGTCGACACCGAGATGATCGCGGGGGTCGCTCGAGGCGCGTACGGAGGTCCGATCGACCGAAGTGCCACCTTCTTGGTGATGGGTCACGACGATGCGGGAGGGCGCATCGGCCTCGACGCCGACGATCGGCTCCGCATCATGTGGCACGACGTCGGCGATCAGCCGAGCATCAAGCAGTCGAACGCGGTGCTGCGCCAGGCGAGCGAGGCGCTCGGCGGTCAGTACATCGCCAATCCTACGTGGAGCGCGGATCAGGATCATCCGCTGATGACCGTGCATCCGCTCGGCGGCTGTCCGATGGCCGAGAACGCCAGTGGTGGCGTTGTGGACCACCGCGGTCGGGTGTTCTCCGGCCCGACCGGCACCGAGGTTCACGACGGCCTGTACGTGATGGATGCGTCGGTGATCCCTCGGTCGCTCGGGGTGAATCCACTCCTCACCATCACCGGGCTGGCCGAACGCGCAACGGTGCTCCTCGCGGAAGAACGCGGCTGGTCCATCGACTTCGATCACGTCGCCCCCGAGCCCGTCCCGGCACCGGTGGTGGAAGAACTCGAGTTCACGGAACGGATGAGCGGCTGGGTGTCGCCAGTGACGGCCGATGCCACCCGCGCCGTGGTAGCCGACGATCGCATCGAACTCGAACCCGATGCCTACCGCGAGGCCGCGGCCGCTGGCGAGGATGCAGGGACCGACTTCTCGTTCCTCGTGACCATCGTGATGGACGACGCCCATCGGTTCCTCGATGATCCATCGCGCGTCGCGGCGGCCTTCGGGACGGTGCACGCGCCCATCCTCGACTCGTCGCCGCTGACGGTGGCGCTCGGAGAATTCCGGCTCTTCGCCGCGGCGGATACCCCCGATGTGCAACACATGGTGTACCGGTTGCCCGTTGCCGCCGACGACGGACGCGAGTGGTTCCTCACCGGCCACAAGATCATCCATCAGGGTCGGCTGCGCGATCTCTGGCGGGACACCACCACCCTGTTCGTGGATGTCCACGAAGGGACTGATGACTCAGGCCCAATCGTGTATCGGGGCGCGCTGCGTATCTCGATCGGTGACTTCAGTCATCAGCTGCGGACCATGGACGTGCGCAACGCGCGGACCGAAACCCAACGACTCGCGTTGCTCGCTCGGTTCGGAGGCATGTTCGCCGGCAACCTGTTCGATCACTACGGCGGCGTCTTCGGCGCGCTGACGCCGCTCGATCCGGACGCGCCGGCGCGCGTCAAGCGGCGGTTGCGCTGTGGCGACCCCGAGGTCCACCACGTGACCACTGAGGACGATGTGGAGCTCCAGCTGCTCCGCTACCAGGGCGGCGATCGCGGACCGGTGGTTCTGGTGCACGGCATGGGTGCGTCCAGCCGGCTGTTCACGATCGACACCATCGAGACCAACCTCACCGAATACCTCTGGGAGCAGGGCTTCGACGTGTGGCTCGTGGACTGGCGCGGGAGCATCCTGGTGCCCGCGTCGGAAGGGAAGTTCAACGCCGACGAGTGCGCGCGCTACGACTATCCCGCCGCTTCACAACGGATCATGGAGCTCACGGGCGCGGACGGACTCCACTGGATCACCCACTGCGTCGGTTCGATCACCTTCTTCATGTCGCTCCTCGGCGGGCTGGAGCACGTGAAGAGCGTGGTGGCACTCCAAGTTGCGGCGCATCCAATCCCACCGGTCATCACGCGGCTCAAGTGCGGGCTGCACGTGCCTGATGTCCTGGACTTCCTCGGCGTGGACTCACTCACGGCCGAGACCTACGGCGACGGCCTGGCCGACCGCGCGTTCAACGCCGCGCTGCGGTTCACGCCCGGCCTCCCGAGGGGCGAGCGCTGTTCGAGCGCGGTGTGTCTGCGGTGCACGTTCTTGTATTCGCTGTGCTGGGTTCACGACAACCTCAACCCCGAGACCCATGATGCGATCCACGAAATGATGGGTGTCGCGAACATGGAAATGATGAGCCACCTCGCACGGTGTGCGATTCACGGCAAGCTGTTGGACAGCTCCGGTGCCGACACCTACCTCCCGCACTTCGACCGTCTCTCCATGCCGATCACCTTGATCCAGGGCGAGGAGAACCAGGTCTGGAGGCTCAAGGCCACCGAGAAGACCTACGACGAGTTGGTCGAGCGGTTCGGGCCGGAGAACTACCGACGTCACGTCGTGCGGGGCTACGGCCACCTCGACACCGTGTTCGGCAAGAACGCCGTGCACGACACCTATCCCTTGATGTCGGACCATCTCGCGCGCGTCGGCGCGTAGCGGTTGCACACAGGGTCGGTGCCGTTCGTCTCTCGCATCAGGTCAGGACGTTGGCGAAGACCTGCCAGGCCAGGAGCGACTTCGCTACGAGGCTGAGGATCATGTACACCCGTTCGCCGTAGCGGTAGTCCGCCCAGCGGCCGCGCGCCCGGTACTGCAGGAACTGGTTGACGGCGAAGCAGTTGAAGAACACGAAGAGCGACACGAAGATGCCGTAGACGAAGCTCGGGACATTGCCGCCGGCGCCGACGAGGTAGATCACGATGGCGATCCACGGCACGATCCCGGCGATGCAGCCGAAGACGAATGGCGTCCACGAGACGTCTCGCCCGGGTCGAGAGGTGGTCTCCATCAGCCACCCGAAGAGGATCATCGCCGCATTCGTTCCGAAGATCGCGAGGAGCGCCGCCACGTCGGTGATGCCCACGGTCCCGGCGATCAGCACGACCATCACGGACGCTGAAAGGGAGTACTCGACCCATCGGAACCGGTTTCGCGACGAGCGGATCTCGTGTGAGTAGCGGCGGAATCCCCATCCGCTGGCGACGAGACCGTGGAATGCGGCGGACAGCAGGAGGAAGGCCGCGACCGCCCAACCGATCCGGTACGAGAAGAGACGTTCGAGCTCGAGCGGCCCACGCGGCTGTCCGGGGGGACCGTTGCCGAATGCGGCGGTGACCGGCAGCGACCGCGTGTTCGTGAGCACGAGCACGACGACGGCCTGCGCGAGGTGAAGGAATCCGAGTCCGATGTTCCATCGGCGCAACGCATCGAGCGTGATGCGCGATTCGTCGACGGGTGCGGTGGCGTGGGCTGGCGTTGTGGTCATGGTGCTCCTCGTACGCAGGGCGGGTCAGAACTTCGCAAAAGGTGGTCAGCGTCATCGGGCTCGATAGGGTGCGACCGGGAGGGAACTGTGCCGTCCGAGGACATCACGAACGTTGCCGACCCGGATCTCGTCGCCGCCGTCGGACGCGACGACGATGCGGCGATGGCAGAACTGATGCGCCGTCACCGCGCGCCGGTGGTGGCGTTTGCCCGCCGTCTCATGGGTGATCACGCCCGCGCCGAGGAGGTCTCGCAGGAGGTGTTCGTCCGGCTCTGGGAGAAGTGGGACCGGTACGACCCCGCGGCCGGCACCGTGCGCGCGTTTCTGCTCGCGATCACCCACGGCCGGACCCTCGACGTCGTGCGGTCGGATTCCGCGCGCGCGCGCCGCGAGGAGCGTGATTTCCGCCGACCTTCGGCGCCCGCCCCCGAGCCCGACACGATCGTCATTGCGGCCACTGCGGCCGCCACACTGCGCGGCGCGATGCTCCAACTCCCGGACGTCGAACGCACCGCGGTGGACCTCGCGTACTTCGGTGGTCACTCCTACCGCGCGGTGGCGACGATGCTCGGAGAACCGGAGGGCACCGTGAAGAGTCGCATCCGGTCCGGTCTCAGCCGATTGCGCGACGCGCTCGTCGCGCCGGATCCGTGACCGCGCATCTCCCCTCAACCGATCGCGCACCGTAGAAATTCTCCCGCTCGTTGGAGTTCGTTGCCCATCGCCCCCGCCATGGTTCGCAGCGTGGCATCGAGTGTGGTCCGGGCGATTCCGTGCGCGGCACTGGTGTCGCGGAGCCACGAGAGGTGCTCGTCGATGAGTTCGGGTTCGTCGAGCAGGATCGCGGCTTCCACGATCGCAAGCAGCCGGGTGAGGTCCTCGCCGACCGCCGTTCGTGCCGCAACAGTGGGAAAACCTTCGAGCGCGGCATTGATGATGCCCGGTCCGCGTTCCACGAGTCGGTCGTGTTCGAAGATCGGCTCGACGGCCGGCGCGAGTCGATTGGGGCGGGAGATCCCCCAGGCGCGCAGCTGCTCGACCGCCTCGCGCGGCGTGGTCGCGAATGCGTCGATGCCAAGCCGCGTCGCGCGGCTGGCATCCCGAAAGGCCCGACCGCCTCCGAGCACCGGCACCCCGACGCCGTGCGCAGCCCGGATTGCATCCGCAGCTCCGGCGAGCGCGGCCGGAATGGAACAGCCGAGGGCGAGGGCGAGGGGTTGGTGGAACTGGAGGAAGTCGCCCAGCTCCGGTGCCGGAACCGAGGTCCCGAGGAAAATGGCGCGGAAGCCTTCGAGCGTGAGCGCACCGGAGACGGCCCGGATTCCCAGCGAATGGGTGTCGCCGGGCGCGCTGACGACCACGACGGTCGGTCCTGACGGTGCCTCGGCGGTGGCCCCGAGCTTGACCAGCAGTTCCTCGATCGCGGCGGTCGCCACATGCTCGTCGGCAATGCCGAGATCGCCCTCGGCCCACCGGTGACCGAGCGTCTCTCCCACCGGTTGCAGCACGTGATCCACGATTCGGTCGAACGACACGCCGTCGGAGAGACAGTCCTGTGCCACTCGGAACGCGAGCGCAGTGTCTCCGTTCACGAGCGCGGCCAACATGGCCAGTCGCTCGTCGGCGAACGTTGTCCTCATCGCGTCTCCGCTCACCGTTCGGATCCTTCGAGAGCCTGGCGGAGTCCTCGTGCGGCGCGATCGCCGATGCGATTGAACGCGAGCGCCAACAGCGGATTGGCGATGCCGAGCAGTCCGCGCAAGGAGAGTTCCGCGGTGTAGGTGACCGTGGCGCCCGTCGGGTGCACCGGATCGTCGGATGCATCGGGCGCAACCGTGACGACATCGACCGACACGAGCGTCCGCGATTGGGCGCGCACCTTGACCCGTCGAGGTGCGTCGAACGCAATGGTCTCGTACCGCAGGGTGAGGTCACGGCCCGGACTCGAAACGGTGACGTCATAGGTCGAACCGAGACCGGGTCCAGTCCCGAGGATCTGCACCGCGCGGCTGACGCCGGGATCCCAGTCGGCGAAGTGGCGGAGGTCGCTCATGTACTCGAACGCGCGGTCGGGAGACCAGGGAGTGTGAATCGTCGTCTCGTAGCGAGCCATTGCAACCTCTCCGTTTCGTCGTTGCTGTCAGGCGCGCCGGCGCATCGCCGGTGCGAGTTCTGATACTTCGGCGCGCGCCGCAATGCGCTGCGCCATCGGTCGGAACACGAATCGGTGAAACGGCAACAGGGCGTACCAATACGCGCGGCCGAACAATCCGCGTGGATGGAATCGGGCGCGCTGATCGAGGCGGGTGCCACCGGCTTCCTCGGTGATGATCCACTCGAGCCACGCCTCGCCCGGGAGCTTCATCTCGGCGCGCAGTCGGACGCGGTGGCCGGCCTCGAGCGCCTCCACCCGCCAGAAGTCGAGCACGTCGCCCACTCGAAGTTCGTCCGGATCGCGCCGGCCGCGGCGGAGGCCAACCCCGCCGACGGCGCGGTCGAGCCACCCGCGAACTCCCCACATCCATTGACCCGATGGCCAGCCGCGATCGCCACCGAGGCCGCAGACGACGCGGTAGACCGCGTCGGCCGATGCGCGGGTGGAGACCGTCTGCTCATCGGCGAGGATCGTGCCGCCGGACCACGTGGGGTCGGCCGGCATCGGGTCGGCCGGCGAGCGACCGTGCAACTCCGCATCGGTCCAGTGGGTGGTGACCGCGAGGTCCTCGACCCGGCGGAGTGCGAGCTGGATCGCGGTTCGACAGTCCATCGGCCGATGCTCGACGAGGTCGTCGATGTGGCGGTGGGACACGACGACCTCGTTCACGAGACTGTCGATCAATGGGCGCGCCAGACTCGGCGGAATCGGCGTCACGAGTCCGACCCACAGCGAGGACAGACGCGGACTGAGCACCGGCACCGGAAGAATGATCCGGCGGGGGAGGCCGGCTTCCTCGGCGTAGATCTCCATCATGCGTCGGTAGGTGACGACGTCCGATCCGCCGACCTCGAGGATTTGGCCGTAGCTCGCAGGAAGGTGCAGGACGCCGACGAGGTACGCGAGCACGTCGCGCACCGCGATGGGCTGCACTCGGGTCTCGACCCACCGCGGCGTCGTCATGATGGGAAGGACTTCCACGAGATGCCGCAACATCTCGAAGCTCGCGCTGCCGGATCCGATGACAACCGCGGCTCGGAGCTCAGTCACCGGAACGTTCCCGGCCCGAAGCGTTTCGCCGACTTCGTGCCGACTGCGCAGGTGCGGTGAGAGGGCCGCGCCACTGTCGCCCAGGCCACCGAGATACACGATTTGGTCGACGCCCGCCGCGGCCGCGGCGTCGCGAAAGTTCTCCGCGGCCTGACGGTCTCGCGCCTGCCAGTTCGAGCCGGAGCCGATCGAGTGCACCAGATAGAACGCGACCTGCACGCCGATCATTGCCGGGTGGAGTGAGTCGATGTCGAGGACGTCGCCCGTTGCGATCTGCACCTCGTCCCGCCAGCTTTCGCCGTCGAGCTTGGCCGGCGTGCGGGCGAGGCATCGGGTGCGACAGCCGGCGGCGACGAGTTCACCGACGAGCCGGCGACCGAGATACCCGGTCGCGCCCGCGACGAGAACTCGGATCGGTTGAGCGGGGTGGTCCATGAGGTCTCCGGCGGTTTCGAGTTGGCTTCGACGTGAGGCTGGAGTGCGCAGCTCCTGTCTTCATGTCTCCGGAGCGGCGGCGATGTTGGATGAGACCGGCACGGTCCGCCCGGTCATCCGCGGACTCCTCGGCTCCGGAGACTCGGCGAACCCCTCCTGGCGCGCCCCCTGACGCCCCCCGATCTCGTGGTCCCGGCCCGAGAGGACACCGATGCCACCGACTCCCGATCCCGTTGGACCCGGCGAAGAGTCGGTCTGGGACTATCCGCGGCCGCCACGGCTCGAACCGAGCACGGCCTGGATCGAGGTGATCCTCGGCGGTGAAGTCATCGCGAGCACCCACGCGGCATGGCGGGTGCTGGAAACCAGCCATCCGCCGGTGTACTACCTGCCGCCGTCCGCGTTCGGACCGGGCACGATGGTTCCGGCGGCGGGCGAGTCGTGGTGTGAATGGAAGGGAATCGCTAAGTACTGGACGCTCCGCGGCGGGGGCGTGGGAGCGATCACAGCGGCGTGGAGCGTCGAGCAACCGACGCGTGACTTCACTGCCATTCGCGGGTACGTCGCGGTCTACGCCGGGCGCGTCGACGAATGCCGGGTCGACGGCGAGGTCGTCATCCCCCAACCCGGAGAGTTCTACGGCGGCTGGATCACTGCGGCGATCAAAGGCCCGTTCAAAGGCCTCCCCGGCACCATGGGTTGGTGACCCGGCCCCGTCAGGTGGGTGGGACGGGGGTCGCCAGGATGGTTTCGGCGACGCGGCGGCCGGAGTAGAGCGCGCCCTGGATGGACGGAGTGTCGCGGTGGTCGCCGCACACGAAGATGCCGTCGCGCACGAGTTGGCGCTGCTTGGGGTGGAACGGCGGCAGTGACTCGGGTTGGCCGTGAGCGATGACGTCGGTGCGGAGGTGACGCCACGCATCGACCGGTGATCCCCACCACGTGCGCAGTTGGCGCCGCACTGCGGGCTCGAGGTCCGCATCGGCGTGTCCCGGGCACGCGGCGGCGATGAGTGCCGATCCAGGAGGTCCGTACTCGGGCGCGACGTTCGTCATCACGCTCACGTTCAGCGCGGGACCGGTCCGGGACCCGTCGAGCGCGATGAGCTTCTGCGCGAACGGGGGTTGGTCGGCGGCAAACCAGACGCACGACGCCGCTCGGGACCCGACTGCGGGCAGGCCGAGCAGCGCGGCCGCGGCCGGTCCTTCGGTGGCCACCACGACATTCCTTGCGCGCACCACCTCACCGGCGGCGGTGGTGACCGCGCCGTCGGCGACGCTCGCGACGGGGGTGTCGAGACGCAGCACGCCCGTCGGCAACCTCGAGGCGAGTTGGTCGGGGATGGCCTGCATTCCAGCTGCGGGGACCGCCGAGTCGCCCACCGCGAGACACCGCACCACGACCTCGAACATGCGGCTGCTCGCGCCGAGGTCCGGGTCGAGTTGGATGCCACCGATCAGCGGTCGGAAGAAACGGTCGATCATTGTTGCGCTGAATCCCTCGGCCCGCAGCGCGTCGAGAGTCGTCCGGTCCGGCCCGCGCAACAACGTGCGCGGATCGGCGCGACGAAGTCGCAGCAGCAAGCGCGCCAGACGCACTTTGTCGGCGAGGGAACCCACCGGCGCAGCCGCGGAATCGAGAATCCGGCGCGGCATACGAATCGGGTCGCCGACCGCATGAAGCCGGTCGTCGATCCAGACCAACGAACCGGGATCGAACCGGCGCAGGTCGAGCGCGTCGACGTCGAGTTGGCGGGGAACGTCCGGGTACGCGGTGAGCAGGACTTGAAAGCCGCGGTCGAGTCGGAAGCCATCGACCAGATCGGTGCGGACCCGACCGCCAACGCCGTCGGACGCTTCGAGGAGCACGACCTCCCGGCCCGCGTCGGCGAGCGTGCGCGCCGCCGTCAGGCCCGCAAGCCCCGCGCCGACGATCACCACGTCAATCGTCACGGCGCCCACGACATCGAGCTTCGGTGCGAACCCACGCGTGAAATGCAAGCCATGGGTTGCGATTCTGGTGCGAGTTGCATCGGAGGGACGGGTTCAGGGTGCGACGGAGCCCAAATCGGTGAATCCCGACGGATCGTGGCGACCGATGGTGCCGTGTTCGAACAGTCCCCAGCCGGTCTCGCCGTTCAGCGTGGCCTTGCCGACGTGGTCGATGACACCGAAGGGTCGCATGGCGAGGTTGGTGGGATCGTTGAGGTCATAGACCTGACCTTCGATCCAGTTGCGACCGCGCCAAGTCCCGTGGGTCCAGCCGGAGTCGCCGCCGTAGCCGGCGCCCTGGTGCAGCACCGCGTACCCGAGCGATTCCACTTCCAGTTGCAGTGGTGTGCCGTCGCGCGCGGTCAGGCTGATGTGCGCGCGCTCGGGGATGCGGGTCCCGCTGGTGTAGTCGATCGTCACCTGTGGCCAGCCGAGTTGTTCCACTCGCCCGTCGGCCCAGACTCGCGTCGCGTCGTTGAGCGTGCGGACTCCGTCGGCCGATTCCTGACAGATGACGATCAGCGAGAACTCCTCGAACCGCAGCGGCACGTAGAGCCACCACAGCCCTTCGAAGAACTCTTCCGCGGCGCGTCCGGGCGCCACCGCCTCGCCGACGGGGCGGATACCCCACGAGCGGTCGCGGCTGCCGAGCCACGTGTCCGGCGTGACCGCGATCTCGTCGCCGTCGACGCGCAGTGATCCCTCCCAGCTGCCGAGCTGTGCGAATCGGGACGCGTCCAGGATTGCGTTCGGACCGCTCCGCATGAGATGCGGTTGTTCCATCATCGCGGGATGGGAACCGTTCCACGTGAGGTCGAAGCCGATGCCGTGCTCGTCCGAGTCGCAGATGATGCGGATCTGCTTCAGCGGGTCGATGACCTCGATGCGGTACGGACCGACGTTCAGGTCGAGTGGCCGATCGTCGAGCGCGTCGGAGCACCGCACACTCCACTGCGTGTCACCGCGGCGCACGCAGGCGTACGCGTCGACCACGCCGAGGTTGGGGTACACCCCGCCACCGGTGATGAGAAAGATGTCACCGGTGCGGTCGTGCGCGTTGAAGTAGCAACGGTCATAGAAGTTGCGGTCGCTGGCCGGCACGTGGCGCAGCGACAAGGGGGCTTGGTGAATCGGGTACTCGTCGAGGGCGACGGGCTCCATGAGGTTCTCCAGTGCAGATCGAGCGGCCGGGCCCGTCCGGGGTGCGGGCAGGAACCCGTTCTAGTAGGAATCGACCGGTGACGAACACCAAGGCCTACATCCACGAGTTCATCGACGTCAGCGGCCACAACCGCGCCAACTACATGCACCACATGACCGCCAACTGGTCGCCGATCGGCCAACGCGAGCGCAACCAGTTGTGTTACGGCGTCTGGGGAACCGTGGGCAGCACCGGACGTTGGCCCGAGGTCGTGAACCTCTGGGAGCACGACGGCTTCGACGGCCTGGCGGAGTCGTTCCGGACCGAGTTCAACCATCCGACGCTGCAAGATCCGGCCCTCGCCGAGTGGTGGTCGAAGGCCGCGAGTTTTCGTCGCGGCGGTGTCGACCGCATCCTGGTCCCGGCGCCGTGGACGCGCACGATCACCGAACTGAATGCCGACGGCGTCACCGGCGAGGTCTACGCACACGAAGTGGTGCGGGTGCCGAGTGGGACCGCCTGGGACGTCGTCGAAGCGATCCGTACCGAAGGCGTCGCCGTGGGGGAACGGTTCGGTTGGACGCTCGCCGGCGCGTGGGTGACCGCGATGGTCGACGACCGTGAGGTGATTCTTCTCTGGACCATTCCCAGTTGGGACGAGTGGGCCGCCTTCGAGCGCGCGCAATCGGACGACCCGGCGGTGATCGCGTGGCGCAACCGATTGCACGAACTCACGGTCGGTTGGGATCGCACGCTGCTCGTCGACGCGCCGCTGAGCCCGTTCCGGACCCTGCGCCAACCGCGCGCCGAGGACCGCAACTCGTTTCAGCTGCCGAGCTGACACGTCGGCGACGCACGAGAGAAGGCCGGCAAGCGTGCCCGGCCTTCTCCTTTGCGACGTTGCGAGACGACGTCAGATGCGACGGTCGTCGTACACGGCCTCACGGTCGTCGACGATCGAACGAGTCTCGGCCTGTCGACCCCGAGTCCGCACGGCCGGCATGAACCCGCTGACCAGACCGACCAGCGCCGCAATCGCCGCGACGTAGAAACCGGTGTCGAGGACATCGCCGAGATTGGCGTCCGGCAACTTGTCGATCTGCTGGCTGAGTTGAATGCCGAACAGCACGACGACGGCGATGGCACCAAGCGATCCGACGACCCGAGCTGCACTGGCTCGTGGCAACACGGAGCCGACGCCGAGGAGCACTGCGAAGGGGATGAGCGCCAACAGGATCGACGGATCCGTGGCGGTGGTCCCGTTGTCGAATAAGAACGCCAACGGAATGCCGCTCGGGTGGACGTTCCCCGTGGACCAGGCGAGGAACATGGCCACGACCAGCCCCGCCGTCCCGAGCAGCCCGAGCACCATGCCCGGTCCGAGGGTTGGGGTCCAGCGCGTGCGTTCGGCTCGCGTTTCATTTCGGTCGATGATTGGTTCCTGATACGTATGGGCCATGGTCAACCTCCAGTTCGGGATCGCCACCTCTTGTAGTTCGGACAATCCGGACAGGGACTACCCGGTGTCGACCCATCGGAAACCCTGACGAGGTCACCGCCGGCCCACTCAGTGAGGCGGCGCGCGACTGGGGAAATTTCTCGAACGCAAGCATCTCGATGCCGAACGGCAACGCGTTGCAGATCGCGAGCGCGCCGTCGCCGGGGTCTTGCAACGCAGTCTGTTGCCGTCGGCATTGCCAGACCTTCCCGGGATCGAACTCGGTGTCGCGTTTCGTCCCGGTGGTGAACTCGTGGTCGGCGGTGACTTCTACGACTGCTTCCTCATCGACGGATCCACCGACCACCCGACCTGGGGGATCTTGATCGGCGACGTGTGCGGCACCGGGCCGGAAGCGGCCGCGGTCACGGGGCTGGTGCGTCACAGCGCACGGGCCCTGGCGCGCACCGGGATGGCGCCGATCGAGGTACTCGAACACGTGAACGCCGCACTACTCGAGCACACAGCGAGCGATGGACGGTTCTGCACCTGTTGGTTCGCGATGGTGCGTCGGGACGAGGACGGAGGGCTGACCCTGCGAATCGTGAACGCCGGACACCCACCGCCGCTCCTCCGTTCGGCGACGGGCGGGTCGTCGGTAATGAGGGGCCACGGCACCTTGCTCGGCGCGTTCGCGACCATCGACCTGAAAGAACAGGAGCTCCGGCTGCGCACCGGCGAAACGTTGGTCGCCTATACCGACGGTGTCACCGAGGCCCGCCGTGATGGTGAGCTGTTCGGCGAAGCGAGGCTCATGGCGCTGCTCGACGCGGCGGACGGTACGCCCGCCGATCTCGCCGCTGACGTTGTCGCAGCTGCGAACCGCTTTGCGTCGGGAGTGTCCGACGACATGGTGGTGCTCGCAGTCAGGGCCGTCGAACCCGTCGCGCCGGGCTGACTTCGGGTCCGGCGAGCGCGCCGTCACCGGTTTCGGCCTCCAGCCGAGGGCATTTGCCCGCAGTACGTACAACGCCATATTGTATGGAGCCATGCAGTCGGTCGACATACAGAGAACGGGCGCGTGACCGTGCAGCCGGCCGCCCCGCACGAGCTCGATGGTCCGCCCTGGACCCGGGTGGAGGCGACCCTGATGGCCACGGCCCGTCTCGTGCGCGATGCGTACGACCACCGGTTCGCCGAGCTCGATCTCAACCTGACCCAGGCGATCATCCTTGTCTACGTGGCGGACTTCGGCCCGGTCACCCAGACCAAGATCGCTGATCATCTCGGCCAGGGTCGGGCCGCCACCGGTTCCACGATCGATCGCTTGCAGGCGCGTGGGCTCGTGGACCGTCACCCGGATGCGGATGACCGCCGGGTGTGGCAGATTCAAGTCACGCAGTCCGGTCAAGATCTCGTCGGACGCGTCACCGCAATCGACGAGACGCTCCGCACCGAACTGCGCACCGGCATCAGCCGCGCGGAACGTCAAGCCCTCACCGCGGTGTTGCAACAACTCCAATCCAACCTGCGTCGCGCGAGCGGGCATACGCCCGCACCCGCGTGACGCTTCCATCCACCAGCAGTCCCCCGTACCTCAGTTCAGGAGAACTCACATGACCGATGCCGTGATCGTCGACGCCGTACGTACGCCGGGAGGCAAGCGCAACGGGAAGCTCAAGGACTGGCACCCTGCCGCCCTCGCCGCGGAGGTCCTCAAGGCCATCGCCGAGCGCAATCACCTCGACCCCGCCGAGGTCGAGGACGTGATCATGGGGTGTGTCATGCAGGTGGGCGAACAGTCGCTCAACATCGGACGCAACGCCGTCCTCGCTGCGGGTTGGCCCGAGTCCGTGCCGGCCACGACGGTGGACCGTCAGTGCGGCTCGAGTCAGCAGTCGATGCACTTCGCCGCGCAGGGCGTGATGGCCGGGGCGTACGACTGTGTGGTTGCCGCGGGCGTCGAAGTGATGACGCGTACGCCGATGGGCGCGTCCGTGGTCAAGGGCCTCGGGTTCCCGTTCCCGCAGGCGCAGATGGACCGCTACGCCGAGACCGGCCTGCCGCCGCAAGGGATCGGCGCCAACATGATCGCCGACGAGTACGGCATCACCCGTGAGGACATGGACGAGTTCGGTGCCGAGAGTCAGCGCCGCGCGTCGGTCGCCACGAGTGAAGGTCGGTTCGAGAACGAGATCGTCCCGATCGAGGTCGACCTCGGCGACGGTCCGGAGATGCACACCACGGACGAAGGCATCCGTGAGGGCACCACGGCCGAGAAGCTCGCAGGCTTGAAGCCGGCGTTCAAGGAAGACGGCACGATCACCGCGGGCAACTCGTCCCAGATCTGTGACGGTGCCTCGGCGGTGCTGATCATGAGCCCCGAGAAGGCGGCGGAACTCGGCCTCAAGCCGCGCGCCCGGTTCCACTCGTTCGCAGTCGCGGGTACGG
>JANLTQ010000134.1:0-1525 GCA_031363005.1 Acidimicrobiia bacterium
GACCGCCTGAGTCTCGACACCATCGTCCCCGGCTGGGAGCGGACCTGGTGCACTCGTTGCGCGGTGCAGCACTTCGGTCACGCGTTCGAGTCGGCGCTCCGCATGGGTGCGCGCGTCACTGACGCGCTGGAGTTCGAGACGCGTGGCGTCGCGTTCGCGCAATGCCTCCAGCAGTCGTTGCCGGTGCGAGTCTCCGAGTTGTTCGCGTTCGGCGATCTGGCCTTGGACGGCTCGCATCGCCGGCGACGCAACAACGGACTCGGCGGTGGCGGCCGGCGCGGGTGCGTCGGCAGTGGTCTCGTGGCGGCGCCGTTCCTCTTGGGTGGCGCGAAAGCGCGCCTGCACAACCAGTCGTTCGTGCTCGGACCGTTCTTCGGCCATCTCGCGCCGCAACCCGGCAAGTTGCTTCTCGACGTCGATCCGCTGCGCTGCGATTTCTTCGAGCGCCGTGCGCTGCGCCAACGCGACCCGTCGCGCTTCCTGGGCGGCCTCGGCGTTGGCCCTGATCGCGGCTTCGAGTTCGGATGCGCCCTTCCGGCCTCGACCGCCTTCCGGAACCGCAACGACCTCCCGCCTGAAAACCGGAGCAGCCGGTAGCTTCTGCGCGGTGCGGCTCGCCATCATCTCGTCGAGGGTCTGCTTCGCTCCCGCGGATGGCGGCTGGGTTCGCGTGGTCACCGTGACCCCTTCCGACGACTGTGGGCCTTTCCTCCTTTTCGACCAAGAACCCACCGAAACTTGACTTTCGGTCCGAATCTCCGCGAATACCTTTCAAAGGGTGACGACCAAGCGGAGTGAGACCCGCCACGCGGCCCAGCCGACACGACAACGAAGCGGGGCCGTCCGGCCCGCTCCGAAGGAGCAAGAGGACGACCAAGCGGAGTGAAAGGACGATGACGATGATGCAGCATCCGGATTGGGTTCGACGCCTGAATCTCTTCGGCGAAACACTCGGCGACGTCCGTGCCTTCGCCCCCCTGGACGCCGATCAGCTGCTGGCCGGTGCCCGGGCCACCACCGGGCGGACGGACATCGGCAGTGAGGAATGGGACGGTTGGGAGACCGCGTATCGGGAGTTCGTGAGTTCGGTCGATCGGGACGCCAACCTCCATCTTCTCGGACGCGTGCTGACGCGCGCCGAGATCACCCGCATGCTGGAGACCTGGTTGCACCTCCAGGCGCATTGGTCCACCACACCCGCGGTGAAAGACGAACCCATCGACGCGCCGTTGTTCGTCGTCGGACCACCCCGGACGGGGACCACGATCCTCTTGGAGTTGCTCGCACTCGACCCGTCGCTGCGAGCGCCGCTCGCGTGGGAAGCGGTGCAGCCGTTACCGCGCCTCGCCGACCCGGTCGCCGATCGCGCCGAACGGTTACGGCTCGCCGAGTCCGAGCAGGAGTTCTGGGGGGCGATGGGTCGGTCGTCGCCGACTGTTTCGCCGATGATATTCTGGCGTCGTACCCAATCCGTATGCTTCATCTTCTTCATCGTCCTTTCAGTCAGCTTGGTCGTCCTCCGGGA
>JANLTQ010000139.1:0-5959 GCA_031363005.1 Acidimicrobiia bacterium
GGTCCCAGACGATCTGCCAGTCGGGATGTCGATGCAAGAAATGGTGATGTCGACTGCACAGCAGCACACCGTTCGCATAACTGGTCTCACCGCCGTGTTCCCAATATTTGACGTGGTGGGCTTCACACCATCCGGGAGGGATCTCACACCCCGGCCACCGGCAATGCTGATCTCGTGCGGCGATCCGGCGCCGTAACCACCGCGGGTAGGTCCGAGTCTCGGTCCCCACATTCACAGGCTTCGAATCCGGACCGAGGATCATCCGACTGATCGTGCAATCACACAGGAGCGTTTCGACGTCAGACGGCGGGAGACTGCCGATGAACGACCCATCCATCTGTCCGAACCGGACCAACGCTTCACGGTTCAAGTGGGCCAAGAAGGTCGCCCAATCAATCACGACCGTCGCACTCGGCGACGCCATCACCCCATTGTTCGTGTCGGCACCCATCGCCACCCGACACAACCGTGCCAACCCATCAGCCCGACGTTGCGCCAACGTCCGATCATCACCCTCCGACGGTGCGTCAGTGAACGCATCCATGGCGGTGTAGATCGTCTCGCCCGTCAACCCGCCGACATCGGCGTCCATCGCCAGACGACCACCCACCATCGACGCATGCACACCATCACGTTCCGGCGGGAGCCCACCATCACGACGCGCACACTCCTTGAAATATGACGCCATCCGACCCAACGACCGGAGATCTTTGCGGAGGGCTGCGCCCAAAAGCTCCCCTTCGACGGCGGCGAGTTCATCATCGAACCCCGGCACCCGGGCGCTACGCATGATGCGCACTGCACCCGAAGAAATCCTCCCGTCCCGCCACGCCGTCCGCGTCGCAGGCAAGACCTCACCAAGCTCCCCGGCCGCGATCGCCCCGTGGACATCACCGGGGCGCATCCCCGACCGGGCGCGCAACCAGGCGGGCGTCGACTCGTAACCATCTTCACGGCCGACACCACGACGATGACCCGCACGGCCAGATCGGCGAACACCGCATCGAGCCGATCCAACTCGCGACGGAACTGCACAATCGTCGACGCCAACTCACCATCCGACAGCTCACCCGCATCGAGGTTCATCATCGAACCGACCCCAGCCCGCAACCCAACAATCGGAGAGGCCACGCCTTGACCATTTGTCATATCGCGCACCCCCTCGAACCGATCGTTTCCCTACCGTTGATGACCAAATCAGACTACCAGAACTGGCGTTCGAAATCAACCCAAAACCGAAGAAATATCAACATTCTTTCGAGCGGGTATCGCTCCAAACGATCCGGAATCTAGGGCTCGTCGACCCACCGATCACGCACGATCGAGCACGCAATTCGAGGCTCGTTTACGCCCAGTAACGAACGATGCTGAAGGGCAGTCCGCTGTCGAGAGCTACGGCGCGCAGCGCGCGCAGATCGCGGACAAGCCGGAGTTCGACTCCGGCCTCACGTTGTCGAAGCAGCAGATCGCCGACAGGCACGACCGAGAGGGGCGTGACGGTTCGGCGTGAGACCACTGACCCTCCGCCTCGAGCCATGGATCGAAATCGGACGCGTCGAACCGGTACTCGTAGAGCAGGCAGGAGGAAATCTCATCGGACCACGAATCCGGAGCAGCCTGCAGACGCGATCCCGTGCCGCCAAAGAGTTGATGAAGACGGCGCCGCTGGTGAGCATCGTCGGCCCAGACAGCCACCCGCGGGCAGTCGCGTGGAAACCAGTACAACGGGGCGTGCGCTTCGTCGATCGCCCAACCGCTGGACCAACCTCCGGGTTGGTGAGCGGTACATGAGGTTCGAAGCGCGTGAGCGAAGGGTCCTCGCTGTAGTGAAACACGGCCGATTGCTCGACCGGCTCCACCGTCCAACCCCATGCGCCGAAACTGTGGCACATGGCCCAGCCTCTGCGCGCCAGCTCCGCAGGCTTCAGCCGATGAGGTCGCGCATTTGGTCGCCGCCGGCGGCGGACTGTTCGGCGAAGGAGTCGAGCCAGGCGTGGAAGTCGTCCGAGCCAGAACGGTCGGCCATGAGGCGCGGGATGGCGGGGAACGAATAGTCCGGCGACGGCAGTGGCGGGTGGTCCGACGCGGGCTTGCGCGGCATCGCGACGTTCGTCATGCGCTCGTTGCGAGCGTGGCGGTCCTTGACGGCCTGTTCCTCACGCTCCATGAACTCCGGCAGTACCTCGCGTCCGAAGAGCTCGAGGCTCTCCATGATGTCCTCGTGGCGGTTCTTGCCGGCCTGGGCGGTGAAGATGACCTGATCCACTCCCGCGTTCTCGTACCGGCGCAGGTAGTCACGCACCTGGTCCGGCGTCCCGACTGCGCCGCGCAGACCAGCGGCGCCTTCATCCACGACCTTCGCACCGAGGCGATCGGAGTTCACGGCCGCGGCGGCGACGGCCTCGGGGTCGAAGCCCTGCTCGGTGCGCCGTTGTTCGTACTCGTCCCACACGTCGGTCACGCCGGGCTGATGACGGCCGAACACGTAGTAGTGCGCGAGTGAGTAGCCGAAGAAGTTCGCGCCGGCGAGCCCGCGAGCGATGGCGGTCTCTTCGTCCTCGTGACACATGAACGTGGTGACGCACGCCAACTCCGAGTTGACCGCGTCGCCGATCGGGACGGCCTCGGTCTCGAAGGTGCGGTGGTAGTCCTGCACCCACTGCTGCGCTTCTTCGGGGTCGACGAAGGCGAATGCCAGCGCGCCAATCCCCTTCTGGGCGGCCAGCAGGATCGTGTCCCTACGGCTGCAAGCGACCCAGACCGGCGGGTGGGGGCGCTGCATCGGCTTGGGGACCACGTTGCGCGGCGGCATGGTGACGTAGTCGCCGGCGTGGCCCGTGAACGGCGCCTCGGACATGCACCGCAACGCGACTCGCAGACCCTCTTCCCACATCTCGCGCTTGACCGCCGGGTCTACAAGAAAACCGCCGAGCTCGGCCTCGGAGCTGGACTCGCCGGTCCCGAAGTCGACGCGACCGTTGGAAACCAGGTCCAGCGTCGAGATGCGTTCGGCGATGCGAGCCGGGTGGTTGAACGGCGGTGGTGTCTGCACGATCCCGTGCCCGAGCCGGATGCGCTTGGTTCGCTGCGAGGCGGCGGCGAGGAACACTTCGGGTGCGCTCGAGTGCGAGTACTCCTCGAGAAAGTGATGTTCCACTTCCCAGACGTAGTCAATCCCGAGGGAATCGGCGAACTCGATCTGGTCGAGCGCATCCTGGAACAAACGATGCTCGCTGCCCTCGTCCCACGGGCGCGGGAGCTGGTGCTCGTAGAACACTCCGAACTTCATCGACCTACTCCGTTGGCGACGGTCAGGCGGCGACGCGCGCGTCGACCTCGGTCGACTGCTCCGCGGTGAACACCGCACGCAACGCCGCGATCGCGACCTCGATCTGCTCGAGCGTCGGTTCCCGCGTGGTCAGCTTCTGCAAGCTCAGACCTGGGATCATGAGAGTGCGGACCCAACCCTTGTCCATGTGCCGCGCGGCGTACCGGATCACTTCGTACGCGAGGCCGGCGATGACCGGAATCAACACGATGCGGGAGAGGATCAGGTACGGCAGCGCAGGCCGACCGATGATCGAATAGACGACGATCGCCATCGTGAGCACAGTCAGCAAGAAGTTCGTTCCGCAGCGCACGTGCGCGGTGGTAAAGGTCTGGGCGGACTCGGGCGTCAGCGGGACGTCGTTCTCGTACGCGGCGATCGACTTGTGCTCCGCGCCGTGATACTGGAACACCTTCCGGATTTCCTTCATCTGCCCGATCGCAGTGAGGTAGCCGAGGAAGAGGCTGAGGACGAGCGCGCCCTCGAGCGCGTGGAACGCAACCCCGGTGATGCCGAACAGGCTGCCGAGACCACGAGCGCCGAGAGCGGGCAGGAGGATGAAGATCCCCATGAACAACACCAACGAGACGGCCATCGCCGCACCCATCGCTTTGCCGGACAGCCGCTCCTCTTCGGGCATCTGTTGGTTCCCGGACCACGACAGCGCCCGCATGCCGAGTGACATGGACTCGGCCAGGTTCATGACGCCGCGCACGAGCGGGATCTTGTTGTAGCGCTCGGCCCAGCCGGGCACGTCGTGGACGGCGACGTCGATGCCGCCCTCCGGTGTGCGGACGGCCACCGCCCACGTGGTCGCCCCGCGCATCATCACGCCTTCGATGACCGCTTGGCCACCCATGTACTTCGGCTGTTCGGAGATGGTCCGCCTCCTTGACGCTGGTACGGCCTGCTACTTCTTCTTCGCGTACCGCTTGTTGAAGCGCTCGACGCGTCCGCCGGTGTCCACCAGCTTCTGCTTGCCGGTATAGAAGGGGTGGCATTCCGAGCAGAGCTCGACGCGCAACTCGGTCACGGTCGAGCGGGTCAGGAACTCATTGCCGCACGAGCAGTGAACTTTGCAATCGGAATACGTGGGGTGGATGTCAGTTTTCATGATCATTCCAGTCTAGGAAATAACTACTCGGAGAGAAGAACACCACCGTATTCCCTAGCCCCCGCTGGGGGCCTTGGCGATCTCGTCGAGGAACTCGTCGTTGGACTTGGTGGTCTTGAGCTTGTCGATCAGGAGCTCGAGGCCGGATGCGGCGGAACCCTCCTGGGCCAGCGCGTTCAACACCCGTCGGAGCTTCCAGACCTGGCTCAGCTGGTGACGGTCGAAGAGGAGCTCTTCATGGCGCGTGCTCGACGCGTTCACGTCGATGGCGGGGAACAAACGGCGCTCGGCCAGCTTGCGGTCGAGCTTGAGTTCCATGTTGCCCGTGCCCTTGAACTCCTCGAAGATGTGTTCGTCCATCTTGGAGTTGGTCTCGACGAGCGCGGTCGCGATGATCGTGAGTGAGCCGCCCTCCTCGACGTTCCGTGCCGCACCGAAGAACCGCTTCGGCGGATACAGCGCGCCGGCGTCGATACCACCGGACATGATCCGACCCGATGCCGGTGCGGCGAGGTTGTACGCACGGGCGAGGCGCGTGATGCCGTCCAGCAGGATGGTCACGTCTTTGCCCATCTCGACGAGCCGCTTGGCCCGTTCGATCGTGAGCTCCGAGACGTGGGTGTGTTCGTCCGACGGTCGGTCGAAGGTGGAAGCGATGACCTCGCCGCGCTGCACGTGGCGGCGCATGTCCGTGACTTCTTCCGGACGCTCGTCGACGAGGAGCACCATGAGGTGCACTTCGGGGTTGTTCCGTTCGATGGCGGCCACGATCTGCTTCATGATCGTCGTCTTGCCCACCTTCGGCGGCGAGACGATCAGCCCGCGCTGACCCTTCCCGATCGGCGAGAGCAGGTCCACGATCCGTCCGGTCAGCAGCGACGGGTCGTCGAGGATTTCGAGGCTGAGACGCTCGTCTGGGAACAACGGCGTGAGGTCTTCGAATCGCACGCGGTTCTTCGCGGCCTCGGGCGGCAACGCATTGATCTCGTCGACGCGGAGCAGTGCCGGGTACTTCTCGTTGCTCGCGGGCGGTCGGGTCTGACCCTTGATGAAGTCGCCCTTGCGCAGTGCGAAGCGGCGCACCTGTGATGCCGAGACGTAGACGTCGTTGCGCCCGGCGAGGTAGCCGGTGGTGCGCATGAAGCCGTAGCCCTCGTCCCGCAGGTCCAAGAGGCCCTGCACGTCGATCGTCTCCCCGGTGATCTCGCGCTGGTCCGGGTCGTTGCCTCGGTCGCGGTCAGCACCGCGATCGTTGCCACGGTCGTTCCCGCGCTCGTTGCCACGCTCGGGGCGGTTGCTGCGCTCGGCGTTCCCGCCTCCTGCGCCACCGCCACCGCCACCTCCGCTGCCGGTGCCACCGCCACCAGTGCGTTCACGGTCGCGACCGCGACGGCGCCGACGGCGCCCGGTCCCGGGGGCGTTCGCACCCGCGGTGTTGCCCTCACCGAACGACGCACGCTGATCTTCGGAGTCGACCGCAGGTGCGCTCGACGACGACGCACTCGCGGCCGTCGACG
>JANLTQ010000147.1:0-2653 GCA_031363005.1 Acidimicrobiia bacterium
CCAAGTCGGCGACATCAACGACGCCGGTCAAGTCGCCGGGAGTTGGCTCGTCTTCTACTTCGGTGAGCAGCACGCCATGTTCTGGTCCACCGGATCGGCGCGCTCGGTGTCCATCGCCGGCGCATCGGCCACCGAAGGCGACAGCGGCGCGCACTCGATCGACTTTGCGGTGTCGCTCTCTTCACCGTCGCCCACCAAGGTGACGGTGAAATACTCGGTGATCCCAATCCCGCGCGAGTACGTCACACCGAACTATCCAACCCCGATACCGGGGTACGCAGCGGCACCGGCCGACTTCACGAGCGCATTCTCCAAGACCTTGACGTTCACCGTCCCGGTCGGCGGCGTGAGCACCACCACGCGGTACGTCCACGTGGTGCTTCCTCCCGACACTGCCGCCGAGGGCGACGAGCGGTTCAAGGTGCTGCTGAGCAGCCCCACCGGTGGCGTGACGCTCGGGACCTCGGCGGTCGCCGCTCGCATCGTCGACAACGACCCCGCCGGAGGTGGACCCCACGTGTCCGTCGGTGATGCGGGAGTCTGGGAAGGCGACAGCGGTCTCGGGAACGCGGGCCGGATCCGCCTCGCGCTCGATGGGCCGGCCGTGGTTCCGATGACCATCAAGGTCACTTTCGCAGGCGGTACCGCGACGGCGGGTACCGACTATCGAACGACGACCACCCGGACGATCAAGTTCCTGGCCGGCAGCACGTCCAAGACCATCGACGTCAAGGCACTTCCGGACGTCATCGTGGAGAACGACGAGACGGCCACGATCACGTTGTCGGCACCGACCGGCGGTCTGTCCATCGGTCGTGGCACCGGCACGCTGACCATCCAGGACGACGATCGGTAGCGACGACTGGGAGCGACCACAAAGAGTTGGCCCGACCGAAATCGGTCGGGCCACTCTCGTGCTACTGCTAGGGACCGAAGTCGGTCAGTACCGGTAGTGCTCCGGCTTGTACGGGCCGTCGGCCGGGATGCCGAGGTAGTCGGCCTGCTCAACGGTGAGGCGGGTCAGCTTGACGCCCAACTTGTCCAGGTGCAGACGAGCGACTTCCTCGTCGAGGTGCTTCGGGAGCGTGTACACCTTGCGCTCGTAGAAGTTCGGATGACCAAAGATCTCCATCTGGGCCATCACCTGGTTGGTGAAGCTATTCGACATCACGAAGCTCGGGTGACCGGTGGCGCACCCAAGGTTGAGCAGGCGTCCCTCGGCCAAGATGATGATCGAGTGACCATCACTGAACTTCCACTCGTCGACCTGCGGCTTGATGTTGATCCGCTCGATGCCGGGCGTCTTGGCGAGTCCGGCCATGTCGATCTCGTTGTCGAAGTGACCGATGTTGCCGACGATCGCGTTGTGCTTCATCCGCCCCATCTGGTCGGCGGTCACGATCATGGCGTTGCCGGTGGTGGTGATGACCAAGTCCGCCTCGCCGATGACGTCTTCGAGGGTGGTGACTTCGTAGCCCTCCATTGCCGCCTGCAACGCGCAGATCGGGTCGATCTCGGTGATGATGACCCGTGCGCCCTGGCCGCGGAGTGACTGCGCGCTCCCCTTGCCCACATCGCCGTAGCCACACACCACGGCGACCTTGCCGGCGAGCATGACGTCCGTGGCACGACAGATGCCGTCGACGAGCGAGTGCCGGCAGCCGTAGAGGTTGTCGAACTTGCTCTTGGTCACCGAGTCGTTCACGTTGATGGCCGGGAACAGCAGCTTGCCCGCTTCCATCATCTGGTACAGCCGGTGCACGCCGGTGGTCGTCTCCTCGGTGACCCCCTGGATTCCGGCCGCCATCTTGGTGAACCGCTGCGGGTCCTCCGCGAGCGCACGACCCAACGTGGCGAGCACGATCTCGAACTCCTCGGAGTCCGCAGTCGACGGGTCCGGGACCGCACCGGCCTTCTCGAACTCCACGCCCTTGTGCACGAGCAACGTCGCGTCGCCACCGTCATCCAGGATCATGTTCGGTCCGTCGGCGTCGGGCCATGCGAGCGCCTGCTCGGTGCACCACCAGTACTCCTCCAGCGTCTCGCCCTTCCAGGCGAACACCGGCACACCGGTCACCGCGATCGCCGCGGCGGCGTGGTCCTGGGTGGAGAAGATGTTGCAGGACGCCCAGCGCACCTCGGCACCGAGCTCGATCAGCGTCTCGATGAGCACGGCGGTCTGGATCGTCATGTGCAGCGACCCGGTGATGCGGGCGCCGGCGAGCGGCTTGGTGGCGCCGTGGCGCTCACGCAGGGCCATGAGGCCGGGCATCTCGTGCTCGGCGAGCTGGATCTCCTTGCGACCGAACTCGGCCAGGGAGAGGTCGGCGACCTTGAAGTCGTCGATGGTCGCGTGCGGCGACACGTCGGTGGTGGTCATAGCTGATCCTTCGGCTCGTACGTGGCTCACGTGGCTCCACGTGGTTCACGTCGGCCCGGATCACCGGGTGACAGCCGCGGGCGGCCCGACTCGGCCCCGATGGTACCCCGCCGCCTCCTAGGCCTCGCGCAACGCGGCCTTCAGCTGGGCGATCGCGTCGATCGGGCCGGGATCCACATCGTTGGCGAGGGCCAGGTAGCAACTGGTCCAGTCGCCGAGGGCGATGAGATCGAAGAGCTGGGCGATCCGGCCTTCGCCGCCCGCTTCCACCTC
>JANLTQ010000164.1:0-2519 GCA_031363005.1 Acidimicrobiia bacterium
GGCGTCGCCACCGAGCTCGTCGGCGAGCGTCCGGCAGGCCGCCTCGGAGAGGTCGGTGATGATCGGTGTGGCGCCTTCGTCGCGGAACCGGCGCGCTATCTGCGCGCCGAGGCCTCGTGCCGCCCCGGTGATGAGCGCGACCTTCCCGGACAATCTGCCTTCGTGCGTCGTCATGCCCGGAATCTAGAGTCCGGATCAGAACCGAGGGTGGGACAGCGGCACGAAGCCCGCTGCGCCTGAGGCGACGGCCTGAGCGGCTGCAACGGATTCGTAGGAGCAGAAGTTATGTACGAATGGTCAGAAGAGCACCGGATGATCCGCGACGCAGTGCGGGACTTCGTGGAGAAGGAAGTCCGTCCGCAGCGCGAAGAACTCGAGTTCGGCGACACGCCGCCGTACGACGTGATTCGCAAGCTCTACAAGACCTTCGGTATGGACGAGATGGCGCGGTCGTCGTTCGCGAAGCGGATCGCATCTGAGCAACGAGCGAGTGAAGAGCCGGCCGAGAACCCGGTGGCGGCCGAGGCTGCGAAGCAGAGTGGCCGCGAGCAGGGCGGAGGCGGGGCCGGTTTCATGCTGCTGCCAATCATCGAGTTGTGCCGGTGTTCGCCGGGCCTCGTGACGGCCATGGGCGTGTCGACCGGGTTGGCGGCGAGCACCATCATGAGCCGCGGGACCGTTGCGCAGAAGGAGCGGTGGGCCCTCGACCTGCTCACCTTCGACAAGGTCGGCGCCTGGGCGATCACGGAAGCTGACTCCGGCTCGGACGCATTCGGCCGGATGGCTGCGACGGCCAAGCGCGACGGTGACGAGTACCTGCTGAACGGGTCGAAGACCTTCATCACCAACGGCCCCTACGCCGACACCACCGTCTTCATCTGCAAGCTCGACGAAGGCAACCCGCCCGCGGAACGCAAGATCCTGAGCTTCGTGCTTGACCAGGGGATGCCCGGATTCGAGCAGACCAAGCCGATGCGCAAGATGGGCATGCACTCGTCGCCGACCGGCATGTTGTTCCTCACCGACGTGCGGGTGGGCAAGGACCGTCTCCTCGGCGAGACCGAAGACGTTCCGTACCGTGAGGGCGCCAAGGAAGCGTTCTCGATCGAGCGCGTCGGTGTGGCCGCGATGAGTCTCGGGATCATCGAGCGTTGTCTCGAACTCTCGCTGGAGTACGCCAAGACGTGTGTGCGATTCGGCAAGCCGATCGGTGAGCACCAGCTCATCCAAGAGAAGCTCGCCAAGATGGAGATGCACCGCCTCAACGTCGAGAACATGGTGTTCCGCTCCATCGAGAAGTCGTCGGCCGGCGCGGCGATGACGCTCTCCGAGGCGTCGGTGATGAAGCTCTATTCGGCCCGCGCCGCGATGGAGGTAGCACTCGAAGCGGTGCAGCTTTACGGTGGCAACGGGTACATGGC
Source organism: Acidimicrobiia bacterium (assembly GCA_031363005.1). GTDB lineage: Bacteria > Actinomycetota > Acidimicrobiia > IMCC26256 > JAENVU01 > JAENVU01. The sequence goes on from JANLTQ010000164.1 coordinate 1,422, forward strand.
GGAGTTCGAGGTGGAGCAGCTCGCCCGCGACGCCAAGGTGCTCCAGATCTACGCCGGCACCGACGAGATCCAGATCAGCCAGATCGCCCGCAACCTCCTCGCCTGACCGTTCCCACGCGCGAAACGCGCTGTTTTCGGCGCGCTTTGCGCGCGCAAAGCGGGGGTGGGGGCTGAAAACGTTTGGGGCGGATGGCGGGAGGCGGGTGTAGAGTCATCGGACTTTCGGGCCAACGTCGTCCCGGGTGGAACGCAAGATTCGGGTGTGTCCGCACGCCCTGACCCGAAAGAGACGACGACGTTGATGAATCCTGACCTGCCGTCCCGGCAAGGGCTCTACGACCCCATGTTCGAGCACGACTCGTGCGGGGTGGCGTTCGTCGTCGACCTCCACGGCCGCGCCACGCACGAACGGGTGCAGCAGGGCATCACCGCCCTCTGCAATCTCGAACACCGCGGCGCGTCCGGGTGCGAGGTCAACACCGGCGACGGTGCCGGGATCACCATTCAGATCCCGGACCGGTTCCTGCGCGGCGTCGTGGAGTTCGATCTTCCCGAGGCCGGCGCGTACGTCACCGGGATCGCCTTCCTTCCGGCCGGCGCTGACGACGCGGCCAAAGCCGTCACGCGCATGGACGACATCGCTACCGAAGAAGGCCTCACCGTGCTCGGCTGGCGAGATGTGCCGATCGACGCGTCGAGTGTTGGCTCCACCGCGATCAGCGCGATGCCGAGCTTCCGGCAGTGGTTCCTGGCGCGCGAGGGCGTGAATGGCCTCGAACTCGATCGCTGGGCGTTCGTCGTGCGCAAGCGCGTGGAGCACGAAGTCGACGTGTACTTCCCGTCCTTGTCGGCGCGCACGATCGTCTACAAGGGGATGCTCACCACCCGCCAGCTCGACGAGTTCTATCCGGATCTGCGCGACGAGCGCGTGGAGTCCGCCCTCGCGCTGGTGCACTCGCGCTTCTCCACCAACACCTTTCCCAGTTGGCCACTCGCGCACCCGTACCGGTACGTGGCGCACAACGGTGAGATCAACACGGTGCGAGGAAACCGGAATTGGATGCAGGCGCGCGAAGCCCTCCTACAGTCAGACCTGAT
>JANLTQ010000177.1:0-4201 GCA_031363005.1 Acidimicrobiia bacterium
GAAGTGCGACCCGACCGCCGAGACCACAGGATCCGAAGCGGTTCCTGATCTCCATCTTGAGCAGTTCGCGGCTCGTGGTGTGGTGAGTGCCGACGGCCAGGTCACCTTCCACGGTGAGCGCGCCGAGCGGCGTGCCCTCGAACGGGCCTTCGCAGCGCCGGGAAAAGTTGCGGCGGTTTCCGAGAGCGAGCCGTGGAGTTCAAGCCTCGACCGCCTCGAGTACGAGCAGCGGGTGCGGGCGATTCAGGCGCTGATCCGCGCCGGTGAGTGCTACCAGGTGAACCTCACCCGAGAACTCGTCGGTCCCGAACTCGATGCGATCGCGTTGTACGCCGCCATCGAGTCCGGTAACCCGGCGCCGCACGCGATGTTCTGGCGCGACGGCGCCGGCCTCGCGATCGTCTCGGCATCGCCCGAGCAGTTCCTCTGGCGCGAGGGATCGCGCGTCCAGACCCGGCCCATCAAGGGCACTGCGGCGCGCGCCGCACGCTTGCGCACGAGCGAGAAGGACCGCGCCGAAAACGTGATGATCGTCGACCTGGCGCGCAACGACCTGGGCCGGGTGTGCGTTCCCGGTTCGATCGAGGTACCCGAGCTGTGCCGGGTGGAGACCCACCCGGGACTGGTCCACCTCGTCAGCACCGTGCGCGGCGAGCTGCAACCCGGTGTCGGATTCGGATCGCTGCTGCGCGCCACCTTCCCACCCGCGTCGATCACCGGCGCACCCAAGCCGCGGGTGATGCAGGCCATTGAAGATCTCGAACCCGTTCGGCGCGGCATCTACTGCGGTGCCGTCGGTTGGATCGACGCGGACCGAGCGCGCGCCGAACTCGCCGTCGCCATCCGGACGTTCACCTGCACCACGACCGAGACCACCTTTGGCGTCGGTGCCGGGATCACCATCGACTCCGATCCGGCCGGCGAGTGGTCCGAGACCGAGTTGAAAGCCGCGCGGCTCCTGGCGTTGGCCGGGGAACGGCGCATCGACACCGTGACGGCCGCGCAATCATGAGGCGCAGGACGCCAACTCGCAGGAGCCCTCGGTGATCGTCAACGTCAACGGACAGCTCGGTGACGCCGACACGTTGCGGATCTCACCGTTGGACCACGGCCTGCTCGTCGGTGACGGCGTGTTCGAGACGATGCGCGTGTACTCGGGCGTGCCGTTCGCGTTCACCCGCCATCTCGCTCGTCTCCAGCGATCCGCCGCCGGTCTCGGCCTGCCCGTGCCGCCGACCGTGGGTCTCCGAGATCTCGCCGACGCGGTCATCGAGGCGAACGAGCTGCGCGAGGCACGCCTGCGCATCACGATCACCGGCGGCCCGGCGCCGCTCGGCTCCGAACGCGCCGACGTGGCCCCGACGGTCGTGATCGCCGCGAGTGCGTTGACCCCCTGGCCACCGACCGCAGATGTGGTCACGGTTCCGTGGACTCGGAACGAACGTGCTGCGACGGCCGGGTTGAAGACAATCTCCTACGCCGACAACGTCCGGGCGCTCGCGTACGCCCAGGAGCAGGGCGCGAGCGAAGCCATCTTCGCCAACACGCGTGACGAGTTGTGCGAAGCGACGGGCTCGAACGTGTTCATGGTTCGGGATGCTCGGCTGGTAACACCACCGGCCGAATCCGGTTGCCTGCTCGGCGTGACGCGCGCGCTGGTCCTCGAGCTCGCACGTGACCTCGGACTGGATCCGGTCGAGGGCGCCGTGGCCGTTGGCGCCCTCGCCGCGGCCGACGAGGCCTTCCTCACCTCGACCACGCGCGAGGTGCAGGGCATCGCGCACGTCGACGGGGTCGCGCTCGGTGCCACACCGGGTCCGGTGACCTCACGGCTCGCGGCGGCGTTCACCGACCTCGTGGCCCGAGACCTCGACCCGTGAGCGCACCGCTCGGCACCACCGGCATGGTCGACCGCGCGCAGAACCGCGGCCGGATCCTCACCCTCATCCTGCTGGCGACACTCAACTACTGCGTGGCTGCGGTGATCGCGGCGACCATCACCGGCGTCGCGATCGTGGTGTGGGTGATCGCCAAGGTCGGCGATCTGCCGAGCACCGGACAGGGGTTCAAGTACCTCGGGCTCGGCAGCGCCGCCGTCATCGTCGGTGCCGCGGTCGTCGGTGGTGTCATCGCCGTCGTGCGCATCCCCAGCCTGCGCGCGCAGCTCGAACGGCAGGTGCTGACCGAGTCCGGCGCGGTGACCGTCACGTCGAACACGGCCTCGTCGTCCGTCGACGCGAGCACTCCCGCGCTCGACGCACACTCGGTCCACCAGGTGCAGAACCTGCTCGACGGTCTCGCGATCGCCGCCGGTCTCCCGGCACCGAAGTTCGCGGTCGTGACCGACCCCGCGCCGAACTCCTTCGGGGTCGGGACCAAACCCGACCGCACGGTGATCGGGATCACCACCGGACTCATCACCGTCCTGACTCGTGACGAGTTGGAGGCGATCCTCGCCTACGAGATCACGCGGGTCGCCTCCTGGGACGTGGCGATGTCCACCTGGACTGCGGCCCTGACCGGGCGGGCACTCACCGCGGTGGACCACGAAGCGGCGGGGATCTTCGGTGCACCGTCACGGTGGTTCGGACTCAAGCTCCAAGCGTGGGCGCTCCGCGGCCAGGGTGCGGCGCGAGACGAAGCCGCGATCTCGATGTCGCGCAATCCGGCATCACTCATCCGCGCGCTGGAGAAGCTGGCCGCAGATCCGAACGACGTCGCCGCCATCACCCCGACGACCGCACCCCTCTGGGTCGAGGTGCCGGCGAGTCTCCTCAACGCCGGTTCCGGTCAGGCGCTCGGTCCCCTGCTCCTGGACGAGCGAATCGATCGGTTGCGCGCGCTCGCCCACCTCTCCTGACCCTCGCGCCGATCAGGCCTCGGTACGCACGTGCACCACGTCGCCGACCGCGATCGCGAGCTCGGTCGCATCATCGGTTCGGAGCCGCAGCCGACCGTCAGGATCGACCCCGATCGCGACGCCCGTCTGCACGCCGCCCGCCTGCTCGACGCGAACTCGGCGTCCGAGGGTCAGCAGGCGCGCCTCGTAGGCCGCGCGGGACCCGTCGAGATCTTCGAGCCGACCGGTGTACCGACCCAAGAAGGCCTGGAGCACCGTGGCGGGGGTGGTCGGTCGGCCGCCTTCGAGGTTGCAAGCGGTTGCGATCGCGGTGAGTTCGGCGGGCACTTCGTGCCACTCGATGTTGACGCCGATGCCCACGACGAGCGCGTCCCCCGCGGCCTCGGCGAGGATCCCGGCCAGCTTGCGCTCCCCCACCAGCAGGTCGTTCGGCCACTTCAGACCCGCCACCACGCCGGTCTCCGCCTCGACCGCCTCTGCCATCGCCAACCCCGCCGCCATCACCAACAGGTGGCGCCGGTCGGGCGCGACCGTCGGCCGGAGGAGCAGCGAGACGAGCAGCGACGCGCCGGGCGGCGCCACCCACGTGCGACCCAACCGTCCGCGACCCGAGGTCTGATGGTCGGCCACTACCACCAAGCCCGTCGGCGCACCGGCGCGCGCCTCGTCGATCAGGTATCGGTTGGTGGAGTCGATCTCGGAAAGCCAGCGGACTTCGCCGAAGCCGGTCGGACTGGCCTCGGGGCGTGTCACGGACCGTAGGATACGGCGTTCTGTCACCGGCTACTGCGGGGGAATCCGTGCTCCAGAAGATCCTGATCGCCAACCGCGGCGAGATCGCCGTGCGCGTCATGCGGACGTGCCGCGAACTCGGGATCACGACGGTGGCCGTCTACTCCGAACTCGATCGAGACGCGCTGCACGCCCGATATGCGGATGAGGCCTACGCACTCGGTGGTCAAACCGCGACGGAGAGTTACCTGAACACCGAGGCGATCCTCGATGTCATCGAGCGCTCGGGCGCCGACGGCGTGCACCCCGGCTACGGCTTCTACGCCGAGAACGCAGACTTTGCCCGCGAGATCACGAGCCGCGGGGTTGCCTGGATCGGTCCCCCGCCGGACGCGATCGACGTCATGGGCGACAAGATTTCCGCGCGCAAAGCCGCGGACCGCGGCGGCGTCGCCAGCGTGCCCGGCACCCTCGAAGAGATCACCGGCGTCGAGGACGTCATTGCGTTCGGCGAGAACGTCGGTTGGCCCGTCGCGATCAAGGCCGCGTTCGGCGGCGGCGGCAAGGGCATGAAGGTCGTACACAACGCCGACTTCGCGCAGTCCGCGC
>JANLTQ010000203.1:0-6464 GCA_031363005.1 Acidimicrobiia bacterium
GTCGGACCCCGCCGCCGAAGCGCGGTGGATGATCGAAACGGTGTCGGGGATGGACGCAGGCGAACAGATGCTGGAATCCGAAACTCTCGTCATGCACCGACCGACCGCCGGACTCGACGCGTTGCTGGCCCGCCGGGCCGCGGGGGAGCCGTTGCAGTACGTGCTGGGCGAGTGGAACTTCTGCGGGCTGGATCTGCTCGTGGACCGGCGGGTGCTCATTCCCCGCCCCGAGACCGAGATCGTGGCCGAGGTTGCGATCCGCGAAGTCGAGCGCCTGGGCGAGCGAGTGGGCACACCCGACCCCTGGTCCGGGGGCCTCACCCATTACGCCGTGGCCGATCTCGGCACCGGCTCCGGTGCGCTGGCGTTGGCGTTGGCGGCGTCGTTGCCGGATGCGGAGGTCTGGGCCACCGATGTGAGTGAGGACGCGCTGGCGGTGGCGCGCGCCAACGTCGCCGCCGCGGGAACGGTTGCCACGCGTGTCCGGGTCGCAGACGGCTCGTGGTTCGATGCGTTGCCGCAGGCGATGCGCGGCACGTTGCTCTTGGTGGTGTCGAACCCGCCGTACGTCGCCGCCCACGAGCAACTCCCCTCCGAGGTGATCGATTGGGAACCGGTCGGCGCGCTGATCGCCGGGAGCACCGGCCTCGAAGCGATCGAGCACCTGATCGCTACGACCATGGACTGGCTCGACGACGCAGGAACCTTGGTGCTGGAGTTGGCACCGCACCAGGCCGAGGTGGCCGCCGACCGCGCCCGCGCCGCCGGCTTCGCCGAGGTCCACCTCCGACCCGATCTCACCGGCCGGCATCGGGCCTTGGTCGCGCGTCGCCGCGCCGACTGATGGGTCGTCACCTAGATTCGTCCGATGGCTGACGACGAACTCGATGTCGACGCGATGCTCACGCGATTTCGCGACCGAGCCGGTGCGGTGCGGGACCGGCCGATGCCGCCCGTCGCCGGTCCGCAGCGCGAGCAGTTCGTCCGGCAGGCGCAGCTGGACTTTCAGGACTACGCGATGCTCGGCGACGCGACTTGGGACTTCACCGACGGCATCCTCACGCTTCGGATCGACCTCACTCGCTGACGGCTTTCGTCAGCCCGATTCAGTTCTGGTCGGTCACTTCGTTCGGGTCGAGTCGCTGCAGGAACGCGCGGTCGACCGCAACCCACACGGTCTTCGAAAACGGGTAGTAGACGATCGGACCGAACAACGCGATCGGTACCAACACGAAGAGGAGCGGCGCCACTGGCACCTTCGGGATCGTCGCGATCAGGAGTGCGACGAACACCAACGTGAAGAGTCCGCCGGTGGCGACGATGTTGATCGCGAGCGCGCCGGCCCAGTAGCCCTGCTCCCGCTCGAAGTGCAGACCGCACTGCGGGCAGTCGGGAACCATCTTGAGGTACCCGGTGAAGAGGTGACCGGAACCACACCGGGCACACCGTTTGGTGAAGCCCCACCAGAACGCCTGGCCACGAGTTGGTGCGGCGGTCGACACGATGGGCCAACATAGCCCGCTCCCGATCAGAAACGGCCTTCGATGACTGCATTGGATCTCACCGCAATTGACCACGTTCTTGCGACGACGCGCTCGGTGCGCAAGCGCCTCGACTTCGACCGTCCGGTCCCGCCGGAGGTGATCGAGGAGTGTCTGCGGCTCGCGATCCAGGCACCGACCGGCGGAAACTCGCAGGGCTGGCGCTGGCTCATCGTCACCGATGCGGACAAGCGACAGGCACTCGCGGAGCTGTACCGCGAGATCGCGACGCCGTACCTCAAGGCCGGTCTCGGCGACGCCGGCGAGGTCACCGCACAACAGGGTCGGGTGATCGACTCGGCCACCTATCTCTCCGAGCACCTCCACGAGGTTCCGGTCCACGTGATCCCGTGCTTGCACGGTGAGCTCGATGCACTCCCGAACTTTGCCGCGGCCGGCAGCTACGGCTCGATCATCCCGGCCATGTGGAGCTTCCAGCTCGCGCTGCGCAGCCGGGGCCTCGGTTCGGTGCTCACGACCTTGCACTTGCCCCTCGCAGAACGCGCCGCAGAGCTGCTCGAGATCCCGAGCGGTGTCACGCAGATTGGACTCATTCCCGTCGCGTACTTCACCGGCGAGGACTTCAAACCCGCCGTGCGTCGACCGGTCGAGGAGATCACCTACTGGAACGGTTGGAAGCAGCCGCGCTGAGAAGCTGCGCCGAGTTCCTGATCGCGGGTCGCAATCGGTCAGACGAGAACGTTGGTGTCGTCGTCGGCGCGGAGTGACACGGTGGCGCCTTCCCACGGCAGCGCGCACATGTCGAGCAACGTGTCCGCGTCCGTGCTGTTGGCAAGGGCGCGGCGGCCGTCGGCGAGGAGCACGCTCACGATGCCGATGGTGGGGGTGCCGTCGCGATCGAACGCGACGGACGTTGCTTCGACCTGACCGTCGCCGTCGAGCACGCCGGCCGGTTCCCGCTTTGGCAGTGCATCGACTTCGGCTTGCGTCACGGCCGGATCGACGGCCCGGAATCCTCCGGCGGGTGGGTCACTGGAGTACAGGCCGGCACTGTGCTTCGTCGAGTACCAGCCGAGTGCGGTGACGTAGCCGACCGACCCGCGATCGGCCCGGCAGGCTTCGACCATCGCGGCGATGGAGTGGGTGACGTAGTTGTTGCCGGGACCACCGGCGTAGGCGAGGCCACCGGTCACCGACACCGGCCGATCGTCGCCACCCAACGGGCCGGGGAGTCCGAGCGAGTGCAGCGCCATCTGGACCGCCGAGGGGAAGCACGAGTACAGGTCGAAGCGCGCGACGTCGTCGAGGGTGAGACCCGCGGCGGCGAGGGCGGCGCGGCCGACGATGCCGATGGCCGTCGACTGCGCGAGGGAAGCGCGTTCGGTGATGTAGGGGTGATCGTGCGCGTCGGCGCCGGCGAGTGGGAACACCATCTGATCGGTGCTGACACCCGCGGCCACCGCGGCCTCGTACGAGCACATGACCAGCGCCGCGGCTTGGTCGACGTCGAGGTTCGCGCACAGTCGCTTCGTGTACGGGAAGCAGGCCATGCGGTTGTCGGGGGAGGGAATGCGGATGTCATCCGGTGAGTACGCAACCGGTGACCACGCGTATGGGTTGGACGCGGCCGCCGCAGCCAGGCCGGACCAGAGCGTGGCGATGTGCCGCTGGTGTTCGTCGATCGAATGACCGGCCTCGTGGCGCAGCGCGGTCTCGAAGAGCGGGTACACCTGCGTGGGCGCGAGCGCGCGATGGGCCATCTCGTACTGCGTGCTCCCGGGCCGGCTATCGCCCCAGACGTTCGGGCATTCGGGATCGTCCGCCGTCGTCCAATCGAGATGGGTGGTCGGGTCGATCCGGCGAGCTCGCCGCCGGCTGTACATGCACTCGACGCCACCGATCATCACCACGTCGTGCGCGCCCGCTTGAATGCCCGCAGCGATTCGGTTCACCAGCATTTGCGGGCTGTTGCCACCGGTGGTCGAGAGGATGGTGGTGCGCGGCTCGAGCCCGATGCGACGAGCGAGCAACGCGGCCGGGTCCGGATAACGCCACGAGATGATGGCCGCGACGGCAATGGTGTCGATGGCGAGGCCGGTCCCGCCCGCGTCGGCGAGGGCGATGCGGCTGGCATCGGCGAGAAGGTCGATCGGCTCGGCCCCGGCACCCGGATCTTCGAGTTTCTGGGTCACCTGCCCGACGCCGACGATGACTGGAGTGCGAGGGTCGATGCTCATCGGGCGGGGAGCCTACGAAACGGCCGCCGCCGGGCCGGGCTCCAGCGGGCTCAGGCGGCGTGATCGTCGGGAAGCGGCCAGGTCGGTTCGCCGGCGACGGCGCTGTCCGGACAGATCGATCGGTAGGAACACATGCGACAGGTCTCGTTCTCGCGGACGCCGGCAAACTCTGATCGACTGGCGGCATCGCGAATGGCGTCGACCGTCGCCCCGAGTTCCCGTTCCACGCGTGCGAGGTCGTCGGCGTCCGGTTCGTATTCGAGTGGATCGAGATCGGCCGTCTCGCTCAGATATTCGTACCGCACGCGAATCTGCAGGTCGGGAGCGAGTGGCTGCGCCAGCCAGGCTTGGAACTGCGCCCGCGCGTCGTCCGCGAGATCGCCGTCGCGTACGCGCCCGGTCTTGTAGTCGCGGACATCGAGGATGCCGTCGTGGATCCAGACCGCATCGAGGCGCCCGCTTCCGATCCACACTCGACCGAGCCGGCTGAGTCGCACGACCTCGAGTTCATGCCCGACCGCGGTCGCGCCGACCGGACAGCGAGCTGCGTGGTGGTCCAGCATCGTGCCGACGGTCGGGTGGTCGTCGACACCGTGGTTCTCGAGCGTGGCCAACCGCAGTGCCGGGTCGTGACAATCGCCGAGACCGTGCAGGTACCGGAGCAGATCGTGCACGAGGTTTCCGGTCTGCGCCGTCGCACCGCCGTCGCTGGCCGGGAGACCGAGGATGTGGCGGTTGAGGTAGAGACGCGGACACCGTTGCCAGTCGTCGAGCGCACTCGGCGACAAGGCAACGATGTCGGCCAGCAAGCGGTCCCGACTCACGTCCGGAGTGCCGAGCAGCCGGCGATGTACGGACACCGACCGCATTCCCAGCCGGCACGCGGCGCGCGCCGATCCGCGTGCGCCTGGACCACGCCGACGCGTTCGACCAGCCACTTGCGTAGCGGCTCCCAGAGATCCGCACCGTCGACGTCGGCTTCGACGGCCGAGCCGCCGAGCAGATCGACCCGCACGATGCGCAACGGGCCGAGCCGAGTCCACTCCCGACGGCGCAGCAGCGCGAACTTGACCGATGCGGACTCGAGGAGTTCCTCGGTCGACCGATCACCGATCGAGATCATTCGGAGCTCCCGATCGCCGGACTGGGACTCGAGCGCAAGTCCGGCGCCGCCGATCAGGCGCACCCCGAGCGAGCCGGCAATGGTTTCGAAGTCGTCGCGCTCCACGTCGGCCACGACCATCGGCTGGTGTCCGAAGAGCGCGACGTACCAAGCCGCGGCGACGGCGTAGACGCGCGCTTCTTCGGGAAAGAGGTCATCGGTCGGACGGAAGTGCTCGGGGCGAGGAACGCCGAGGCGGGTATGGGCGAGGCGCGCGTCTTCCATGATCTGACCGGAGACCCGGAACCCGCGATTCGCACCTCGGTTGGCGCGATTGTCGAGATGATCGAGCGCCAGACGGCGCGGACACGTCGACTCGGCACGCGCGAGCTGTCGCACCGTGACTTTCGCGAGGTCCTCCATCATTTCTGCTCGTCCGCTCTGTCTTCTCGGCTCGTACGCTCCGTCGTTGAAAAGCGCGCGCTTATCGGGACGCTACCGAGCTGCTCCCCTTCGCTGCGCTGCGGCTCGGGTGTGGGTAGATCGCCGTTGGGAGATCGAGGCTTCATTTCTTCTCGTACGCTCCGTGGTTGAAAAGCGCGTGCCCGCTGGGACGCTACCGAGCTGTACGCCTCCGCTGCGCTGCGGCTCGGGTGGCTTGATGCGCGGTTGGAGCACGGCGATGGCTCCGGGCGAGCTCACCCCGCCCGAACGGGCAATCTGCGGCGGGGTGGGTCAGCCGTGGCGAAGGAGCTGCGCAAGTCGTTGCGCTCCGACCAATTATCAGATGGGCAATCTGAGGGGCAGGGATGACAACAGCGAAGACGGACACAGAAACCGGAGCACGCGGAGGCAGCGCCGCGTCGGCAGAATCGAGCGGGAGGTGGTCGCTCGGGCTCATCGCCGTTGTGGCGGGCCTCGCAAGGACGAGCCCCTGTACGAGGCGCGAGAGACTTCGATCTGATAGCGGGCTCTAGGAATATCGGCGAACGCCGCGGTGCGGCTGGTTTGTCGTACCCGGGTGCGAGGACCATCGACGCGATTCCGGTTGATCCTCCGAGCAAGTCTCCTAGGCTGGGACCATGAACCGCATGCGCAACGACTCGGGCGACGAGGCCCCCGACCAGATCGCTCATCGCCGCGAAGAGGCTGCAGAGGAGCGCGAAGGGGCTGCAGAGGAGCGCGAAGGGGCTGCAACGGATCGCGAAGGGGATGCCTGGGAGCGTGGGGGGGATGCTGGGGAGCGCGAAGGGGCTGCAGAGGAGCGCCAAGGAGCTGCAGAGGAGCGCGACCAGATCGCTGGCGACCGCGACCAGATCGCTGACGAGCGCGACCAGATGGCTGACGAGCGCGACCAGACGGCTGACGACCGCGAACTGGCTGCTGATGAGCGCGACCAGATCGCGGGCGAGCGCGACCAGATCGCTGACGAGCGCGACCAGATCGCTGACGAGCGCGACCAGATCGCGAAGGATTCAACCACCTAACCTCCAGGTCGAAGCGACCAACAGAAGAGCGCATAACTGCCGATCTGGTCGCTCGCTCAAGGAACATTGCTGGACGCCGCGGTGGGCGCTCGTGCTGTCTCCTGGCCTCGCTGGATGTGAAGCGACCCAGACGAGG
>JANLTQ010000204.1:0-3435 GCA_031363005.1 Acidimicrobiia bacterium
GCGGTGGCGGGTGACGATGAACAGCGCGTAGTCGATGCCAACGCCGAGGCCGATCATCATGCACAAGATCAACGAGAACTCCGGCACGTCCATGACCGCCGACAGCACACCGACCGCAGCGGCGCCGACGAAGATGCCGACGAGCGCAGTCATGATCGGCAGACCCATCGCGACGACTGAGCCGAACGCGATCAGCAGCACGATGATCGCCACGCCGATACCGATCAGCTCGCTGCTTGCGTCCTTTTGCGCGAGTTGCGCGAGCGGACCGGTGAGCTCGACGCTCACACCGCCGGAGCGTGCGTGCTCGGTCACGGCCGTCGCGTCGTCGAACTGGGTGGTCGTCAGCTTGTCGACGGCGTACGCAACGTCGAGGTAGGCCGTCCTCCCGTCCGGGCTGACGGCATTGGTGCTGAGCGGGTCGGTGACACCGGCGACGTCGTGGGCGCGGGCGAGTTGCGCGCGGGTCTGAGCGACGGTCGCGGCGTGGGCCGCGTCATCGAGGCGACCGCGGTCGGCGTGCAGCACGATCCGGGCGGATTGGCCGCCGCGGCTCGGGAACCGGGCGTCCAAGACGTCGGCCGCATGCTGGGACTCGACGCCCGGCACGCGCTCGCGGTTGGCGAACTGACCGCCCGCGGCCCCTTGCAGTCCCACGATCGCCAGCGCGGCGAGGAGCCACAGGCCCAGCACGCGGAACGGGTGGCGGGCGCTGCTGCGGCCGAGGTGAAACAGGAATGCGCTCACAGGATCCTCCTGGGGTCTGACCCGCAGCCTTTGCGGGACAGTGGCCACTCTCCAGGAACGCGCTGATCAACCGCCGCGCTGCCGCTGACCTTTACGGATCCGGGGGCACCTCGACGCGCTCTCGAGCCTGGGCCTCGTCGTCCGCCAGGAAGGCGGGGACCCCCGTACCGGAACCGGCCCGGAGCTGCTGGGCCTGCTCGAGCAGGGTCACAGCCCGTCCCGGATCGTCCCGTTCGGCGGCGATTGCGGCCTGTACGACTGCACACGCGGCCGCCGCAACCGGCAGATCCCGCTTGGCGTCGACCCGATTGCGGAATCGGCGCGAGTGGCCGGCCCGGTAGAGCTCCAGTGCTTCCGTCGCCGCGGCGATGGCCTCGTCGTCGCGGCCGTGAAGCCGTTGGAGAACGGCCATCCCGGCGAGGGCGAGGAGGAGGACTGGTTCGTTGCGCAGCCGACGGGCTCCCTCGAGCGCGCGCCGGTAGTTGGTCTCGGCGCGGACGAGGTCGCCTTCGTAGAGGAGGACCCAGCCCAGGCGCGCGTACAACGAGCCGGTGAACCCCCGGAGCCCGCACGAGTCGTTGGTCTCGATCGCCGTGTCCAACGCTCGGACCGCGGCCGCGTAGTTCCCGGCACGCTCGTCGAACTCGGCGACGACGTCGAGGGTCATCGACAACATGACGGGCCGATCGATTCGCGCGAAACCGTCGCCCGCGGTGCGGAAGTGCACCTCGGCTGCGTCGAGATCGCCGTCGAGCACGGCCAGCTTCCCCAACGCGTAGGCATGCGCGGCGATGGAGAACGGATCGTCAGGCGACTGCGCGTGAAAGTCCAGTGCCACCAACCGGCGGCGGCGAGCCTCATCCCGGTCGCCGCGCGCGTTGGCCACTTCGGCGTAGAACGAGTGGGCCAGCGCGAACGAGGCGAGGTCGTCGTGGCGACGGAAGATCTCGAGCGCTTCACCCAGGTCGGCGTCGCTGTTTTCGGGGAAGCCGGCCAGGAAGTCGAGCAGGCCGCGGCCGGTCAGCGCCAGGGCGCGCGTCCGCTCGTCGGCCGTCCCGCCACACACGAAAGCGAGGTCGAGCCACCGCTTGCCTTCGATCACCATGCCGGCCAGCCAATGGGGCCAACTCATACCCCCAGCAATCGTCAGTGCCGTGTTCGCATCATCGTTGGCGACCGCCCACTCGAGCGCGGCCCGGAGATTGTCGTGCTCCTGGTCGATCGCCGTCAACCACGCACGTTGCGTGTCGCCGGTGTACGCCGCGGCGCTCTGCGCGCAGAGTTCGGCGCAACGACTCGCCATCGCGCCCCGGACGCGTACCGCCTCTCCCCGCTCCGCGAGTCGCTCCATGCCGTACTCGGCCAGCGTCTGGAGTTGGGTGAAGCGCAGCTCGGTACCGGTCGATGTTGCGACGACGAGCGACTTGTCGACGAGCGCGTGGAGATGATCGGCGAGGTCAGCCGCCGCAACCTCGTGGTCGGCGCACACGGCCTCTGCAGTCGCCAGGTCACAACCCCCCGGGAACACCGACAACCGTTCGAAGACGCGCTGTTCGTCGTCGAAGAGCAGCGCGTAGCTCCAGTCGACGACGGCCCGCAGTGTCTGCTGACGCGCCAGCGCCGTGCGCGAACCACCGGTGAGCAACCGGAACCGATCGTTCAAGCGCTCACGGATCTGATGGAGCGGGAACGCGCGGGTGCGGGCGGCGGCGAGTTCGATGGCGAGAGGGAGGCCGTCGAGACGGGTACAGATGTCGGCGACGACCGCACGGTCGTCGTCGGAAAGTTCCAGGGCCGCGCCGGCCGCGTTGGCGCGAGTGGCGAAAAGGGTGACGGCGTCATCGGTCGCGAGCGGTGGCACCGGCCAGATGGTTTCGCCGCCCACTCGCAATCCTTCGCGGCTCGTCGCGAGGATTCGCAAGGCCGGACAGTGACCCAGCAGGTCTTCGGCAATCTCGGCCGCGGTCGCAATCACGTGCTCGCAGTTGTCGAGAACGATGAGCATCTCGCGATCGCCGATCATCTCGGCCAGGCGGTTCGGGTCCGGCAGCGCGAGCGCGGCCGCGATCGCAGCTCGGACGCCCGCCGGATCACCGACCGGCGCGAGCTCCACCAGACAGCCACCGAACTCGAGATCGGCACACGCGTCCCGCGCCACTTCCAAGGCGAGTCGAGTCTTGCCCACGCCCCCCGGCCCGACGAGTGTGACCAGACGCGCCTCGGTCACGAGGTGCGTGAGCTCGGCCCGCTCGGCGTCACGGCCGACCAGGATGGTCAACGGTTCCGGGATGGTCGAGCGTGGTCCGGCCCCAGGATTCGGAGCCGGGTCAACGACCGCGGGCGCGTCGAGCGAACGGTCCTGGGTCAGGATCGCGGCCTCCAACTCGCGGAGTTCGTGGCCGGGCTCGAGTCCGAGTTCCTCGCCGAGGTGATGCCGACCCTCCTGAAAGACGCGGAGCGCATCAGCCTGCCGACCGGCGCGATACAAGGCGACCATCAGCAGCGCACGCAGTCGTTCACGTAGCGGCGAGGTCGCGACGAGCTCTTCGAGTTCGGCAATGGCTTCCTGGTGGCGCCCGAGCTGGAGCTCGACGTCGAGCCGAGTTTCGATCAGCGTGAGGCGCAGCTCGGACAACCGGGTGATGGCACCGGCGGCGAAATCGTCGTAGGCGAAATCGGCGAGCGGGT
>JANLTQ010000218.1:0-4191 GCA_031363005.1 Acidimicrobiia bacterium
AAGGTGTTGCGCAACATCATCGGCGACCGGGCCCTCGGCCTCCCCCGCTCCCCCCGACTGCTCGCACCGTTTTCGGTTTGCCCGGTCCCCCCGGGGGGGAAAACGAAAAACGTCGATAGGTGTGGTCCGTTTAGGTGAGGGTGGGGCGGTTGGTCCAGGAGTGGTCGGGGCGGCGGAACCAGCCACCGGCCGCAAGTGAGCCGCCGTCGGCGTGGATGGTGGTGCCGGTGACGAAGGCGGCGAGGTCCGACGCGAGGAACAGGGCCACTCCGGCGACGTCGTCGGGGGTGCCAAAGCGGCCAACCGGGACCCAACTGGGAACGCGGTCGGCATCTTCGGGTGCCACCCACTCGGAGTACGGAACCTGGAGCGACTCGATTAGGTCCGGCGCGATGGCGTTGACGCGCACCCCTGAGTTCCCGAGATCGACGGCCAGGCTCCGGGTGAAGCCCGTGACCGCGGCTTTGAACGCGCTGTAGACGGGTCGGCTCGGGATCGCACGAAACCCCTCCACCGACGACACGTTGACGATGCTCCCCCGCTGCCGTTCGATCATGCCGTCGACGAACGCACGCGTGCACAAGAACACGTGCCGCAGGTTGGTGGCGTAGAGCTCGTCCCACGCGTCGGGTCCGTTGCCCAGGAAGTCGTTGCCGCGCGTGAGGTAGTGGCCGACGTTGTTGACGAGGATGTCCACCTCGCCCGCGTCGGCGGCAAGCTGGGTCACGGCCTCGGAGTCGGTGACGTCGATCACGACGGCAGCCGCGTCGCCGCCGTCGGCGACGATCTGCTCCACCGTTTCGTGCGCCCGATCGGAGTCGATCTCCGCGACGACGACCCGCGCACCCTCGACGGCAAACCGCTCCGAGATTGCGCGCCCGATCCCTCCCCCGCCACCAGTGACGACCGCGACGCGACCGTCGAGCAAGCTCACGGAGCGGGAATCGAGATCCGGCCCGACATGAGCGCCGCGGCTTCTGCCGCTTCGAGCTGCTGCTCGATGATGGCAAGGCCACCGACCCAGAACTGCGGATCGCCGAGGTCACAGCCCACGATCGTGCCCAGCTCCTCCGGCGTCCGGGAACCGCCGGCCGCCAGCAGTTCCAGGTACGCCGGCACGAAGTCCGCGCCGCGCTCCTCGTAACGGCGGTACACCGAGAGTGCGAGCAGCTGGCCGTAGGCGTACGCGTACACGTACCCGGGGGTGCCGATGAAGTGCGGGATGTAGGACCACCAAGTCTTGTACCCCTCGGTGATCTCGACCGCGTCACCGAGCATCGCGGTCTGGGTCTCGGTCCAGTGCTGCGCGAAGGCGTCGGTGCTCAACTCGCCGACGTCACGCCGATGCGTGTGCACCCGATCCTCGAAGCGGTTCATCGCGATCTGGCGGAACACGGTGGCGATCTGACCTTCGAGTGATTCCGCGATGAGGGCCAGGCGCGCATTCGGTTCGGTGGTGGCGTCCATCATCCGCCCGAACGTCACCGTTTCGCCGAAGACCGACGCGGTCTCGGCCAGGGTGAGCGGCGTGGTCTGGTGGAAGATCCCTTGCTCGCGAGCGAGGTACGCGTGCAGGCCGTGACCCATCTCGTGCGCAAGCGTGAGCACGTCGCGTCGGCTCGACGTCCAGTTGAGCAACAGGTACGGGTGGTGCGACGGCACGGTGTAGGCACAGAACGCACCGGGCCGCTTGCCCGGCCGCATCGGGGCATCAATCCACGACTCGTTGAAGAACCGTTGCGCCACATCTGCGAGCTGCGGCGAGAACGACGCGTACGCGTCGAGCACGAGAGTGCGGGCTTCGTCCCACCCGAACTCCGCCTCGGCATCGGCCACGCTGGCGGAGCGGTCGTAGTCGGCGAGCTTCGGAACGCCGAGCAACTGCGCCTTGAGCGCGTACCACCGTTGTGGGATGTCGTAGCGGCTCACGACCGCGTCCACCAGGGCCTGCACCGACTCGTCACTCGCCTCGTTGGCGAGGTTGCGACTGGCGATCCAACTGTCGTGCGACCGCAGCCGATCGGTCGAGGCTTTGTCCGCCAGCAGGGTGTTAAACACGAACGCACGGGTGCGCAGTCCCGGTGCCAGGCCCTCGGTGACGGCCGTGGCCGCCGCAGCCCGTTCCTCGCGGTTCGGTGACTGCAACCGGGACAGCCCTTGCTCCAGCGCCACCGTCTGCCCGTCGAGATCCAACGTGATCGCCGACGTCAACTCGCTGAACAAGCGTGACCAGGCGCTCGCACCGGTGATGTCCTTCTCAACGAGGATCTTCTCTTCGGGTTCGGTCAACAGGTGGGGCCGGTACCGACGGGCGGAGCGGAGCGAATAGGCGCAGAACTCGAGCTGCGGATCTGCGAGCAGCGTCTCGGCCGCCTCGTCCGACACCGCCGCCCACTCCAGTTCGAAGAAGATCGCTCGTGTTGCGATCGCCGTCGACTCTTCCTCGACCCGCTGCATCAAGGCACCACGTTCGGCGTCGGCGGTGTCCACGGTGAACGCCAACCCGGCGTAGGACCCGGCGCGACCGAGGTGCTCTTGCAGCTGCGCGATCTGTTGCATCAACGCAGCGAGGCCGGCCGCATCAAGCGACGCGATGGTCCCGCGCGCCTGCTCCACAGCGCTCGCGACGTCGGACGCGGCGGCGAGGTGCGCGTCCACGTCCGCGTCACCGAGCAACGGCTCCAGGTCCCAGGCAACGTCGGATGCGGCTAAATCGGACGCGTCAGCGTTGGTGTCGGTAGCAGTCATGGGGTCCAGGCTACGCGCTGGTCAAGGCCACTCGATCGCCCGCCGACGATGATGTCCGTATGAAACGCATCGCGGTCGCCGGCCTGCTCGTGATCGCGGTCGGTGCGTGTTCGAGCGCGTCCAGCACCACGCGTTCGGATCCTCGGTCCCGCCACTCCACGCCGTCCACCACTCGCGTTCGCGGGACCCACGGGTCCGCATCCGGCGGCGATCCGTACTTCCCCGAGTCCGGGAACTCGGGGTACGACGTCGATCACTACGACGTCACCCTCTCCTACACGCCGACCCGTTCGAACATTCGCGCCATTGCGGTGATCACCAGCCGCGCCACCGCCGACCTCTCCTCGTTCAACCTCGACTTCGTAGGCCTGACGATCGACCGGCTGACCGTCGACGGTGCCCCCGCCGCGTTCACGCGCGCCGAACCCGAGCTCACCGTCACCCCCAAGCGGGCGATCGCGTCCGGACGTTCGTTCGTCACCAAGGTCGAGTACCGCGGCGCTCCACACACAGTTCCGGACCCCAGCGAGTCGGCGCCCGCTGAGGCATCCGAGCTCGGGTGGACCCGGACCTCCGACGGGCGTGTGTTCGTGGTGAGCGAACCCATCGGTTCGCGCACCTGGTATCCGAGCAACGACTTCCCCGGCGACAAGGCGAGCTACGACATCACGGTCGACGTCCCTGACACGGTGGCCGTTGCGTCCAACGGAGTGCTGACTCGCGGCCCGGTGAACCGCGGTCGGTCCGCGTGGCACTGGAGGATGGTCGAACCGATGGCCACGTACCTCGCGACGGTCGTCATCGCACCGATGCGAGAACAGCAGACCCAGAGTCCTGCCGGTGTGAAGATCCGCAACTTCTTTCCCGAGGATATCTACGAGGAAAGCGTCAAGGACTTCGCCAAGACCGGCGCGATGATCGACTACTTCTCCGAACTCTTCGGGCCGTATCCGTTTTCGGTGTACGGAGAGGTGGTGATCTCCGACGAGCTCGGCTACGCGCTCGAGAACCAGACGATGTCGATCTTCGCCAGCGACATGCTCGGACGCGACATCGAAGCCGAGCGGACCGTCGCCCACGAACTCGCGCATCAGTGGTTCGGCGACTCAGTGGGGATCCGCCGGTGGTCTGACATCTGGCTCAACGAAGGATTCGCGACCTACAGCGAATACCTCTGGCAGCAGCATGTGGACCCGACGTACGACGTCGACCGCGCCATGGCCCAGCTGCGTGCCGGATCGGAATCCCATCTCAGCCGCCCCAACGACCCGGGCAAAGACGGGCTGTTCTCCTCCGCCACTTACCTCCGCGGCGCCCTGACGTTGCACGCGCTCCGCGTGACCGTCGGCGACGACCTCTTCTTCCGGATCCTGACGGCATGGACGGTCAAGTACCGCGACTCCACCGCCACCACCGCCGAGTTCATCGCCCTCGCGAACGAGA
>JANLTQ010000257.1:0-9355 GCA_031363005.1 Acidimicrobiia bacterium
TCGAGGTGGTGCCGACCAAGAACCGTGAGCACGGTGACTGGCAGACGAATGTCGCCATGGTGCTCGCCAAGGCGGCCGGCGCGGCACCGCGCGAGGTTGCCGGACGCATCGTCGCCGCGCTCGAGGCCGCGGCACCGGCCCACGTGGCGCGGCTCGAGATCGCCGGTCCCGGATTCATCAACTTCTTCCTTGCTCCCACCTGGCTCTACGACGTGTTGGGGGCGGTCATCTCCCGCGGCGCCGAGTACGGCCACGGCGATGCCTACGCCGACCTCGCGGTCAATCTGGAGTTCGTTTCGGCCAATCCGACCGGGCCGTTGCACGCCGGCGGCGGCCGGTGGGTGGCGGTCGGGGACGCGATCGCCAACCTGTTGGCCGCCCAGGGCGCACGAGTGCACCGCGAGTACTACCTGAATGACGCCGGACGTCAGCTCGACACGTTCGCGGCCTCGCTGATGGCCCGGTACCGCGGCGAGGCGCCTCCGGAAGACGGTTACCAGGGCGCGTACCTGATCGACATGGCCGCGGCCCTGCGGGACGAGCTCGGCGACGACGTCAGCGCCGAGCAGGCCGCCGAGTGGGGTTACCGGGCCGTCGTCGCCGAACTCCGAGACGATCTCGCCCGAATCGGCGTCCACTTCGATACGTGGTTCTCAGAACGCACCTTGCACGAACGTGGCGATGTCGGAAAAATCCTCACCGCGCTCCGCGACGGTGGACACACCTACGAACGCGACGGTGCCGAGTGGCTCGCGAGCGAAGCGCTCGGAGATCAGCGCGACCGCGTGTTGGTCCGGAGCAACGGCACGACCACGTACCTCACCAACGACCTCGCGTATCACCGCGACAAACTCACACGCGGGTGGACCCATCTCATCGACATCTGGGGTGCCGATCACCACGGTCAGGTGAAGTCGCTCCAGGTCGCGATGCGCGCCCTCGGCGTCGGGACTGAGGCGGCGCCCGAACCCGAGATCATCCTCGGTCAGTTGGTGAAGCTCGAACGCGGGGGAGTGGTGGTGCGGCTCTCGAAACGCGCTGGGACGGTGATCACACTGTCCGACATTCTCGACGAGGTCGATCCGGATGTCGCCCGCCTCACGTTCTTGCTGCAAGGGATCGACACTGCACTCACGTTCGATCTCGATGTCGTGACCGCGCAGTCGATGGAGAACCCGGTCTATTACGTGCAGTACGCGCACGCTCGGGTGTGCTCCATCGCGCGCCGCGCTGCGGACGCGGGTGTGGTGCGTCCGCCGTTCGCCGACATCGATCCATCGGTGTTGGTGCACGAACGCGAGTTGGACCTCGTGCGCGCCCTGGCCGAGTATCCCGAGATGTTGCGCCACGCGGCGGCCTTGCGCGCGCCGCATCGGGTCACCACCTGGGTGCGGGACTTCGCGTCGCGCGTCCACGGCTTCTACCGCGACTGTCGGGTGATCACCGACGACCCGGCTCTCACCCACGCACGCCTCTGGCTCGTGGAATCCGCGCGGCTCGGTCTGGCGGGCTCGCTCGCGATCCTCGGCGTCAGCGCGCCGGAATCGATGGAGCGCCTGGATTCCGACGACGACGAGAACGCCGACGAGAACGACGAGTGAACGCCCGACCGTTCGACCCGAACATTTTACCCGCCGGGCTGGCCGACCTGGACCTCGAACCGCTGGCCGCGGAGTTCGGAACCCCGCTCTTCGTCTACGACGAGCAGCACCTGCGCCTTCGCGCCCGGGACTACCTCCAGCAGTTCGGCGCGGGCAACGTCGCCTACGCGGGCAAGGCGTTTCTCTGTGGTGCCATGGTGCGCCTGGTCGAGGACGAGGGATTGCACCTCGACGTCGCCACCGGCGGCGAACTGAGTGTCGCGCTCGGCGCCGGCTTCCCGGCGGCGCGGCTCGTCTTCCACGGCAACAACAAGAGCGATGACGAGTTGATTGCAGCACGGGACGCGGGGGTCGGGCGCGTCGTGGCCGATTCCTTCGACGAGCTGGACCGGCTTGAGCGCATCGGGTGCGCCGGCGAGGTCCTGGTGCGGGTCACTCCGGGTGTCGAGGCCCACACGCACGAGTTCATCGAGACCGGGACCGACACGTCGAAGTTCGGGTTCACGGTCTCCACCGGCGCGGCGCACGAGGCCGTGGCGCGCGTCGTTGCGTCCCCGGCGCTGCGCTTCGGCGGGGTCCACGCCCACATCGGTTCGCAGGTCTTCCGCCTCGACTCGTACGCCCAGGCCGCCGCAGTGGTCGGCCGATTCGCGGACGACTGCGAGCGCGCCACCGGCGCGGAGATCCCCCTCGTGAATCTGGGAGGCGGCCTCGGTGCGCGCTACCTCGAGTCGGACCCGGACCCGTCGGTCTCGGAGTACGCGGCGGCGCTGCGCACGGGCCTCGGCGACCGGCGGATCATGGTGGAGCCGGGCCGCTCCATCGCGGCGGTGGCCGGGATCACGGTGTACCGGATCGGGACGGTCAAGCCGATACCCGGCGGTCGGACCTACGTCGCGGTCGACGGCGGGATGAGCGACAACCCGCGCCCGGTGCTCTACGGCGCGGGATACGAGACGTACCTGCCGGCCCGGCGGGCGGCGGACCGTTCCTTGCAGTGCGCGGTGGCGGGCAAACACTGCGAGCAAGGCGACGTGATCGTTCCCGACGCGCGGCTCCCTGCCGACGTGGCGGTGGGCGAACTCCTGGTGACGCCGGTGACCGGCGCGTACGGCTATTCGATGGCGAGCAACTACAACAAGGTGCCCCGTCCGGCGGTCGTGTTCGTCCGTGACGGCGTCGCTCGGCTGGTGGTGCGCCGTGAAACGTTCGCCGATCTCGCTCGGCTGGACGCGTGATCGGCGGCTCGCCATGCGAGACTCGGGAGCTATGACGAACGAATCGGTCAAGATCGGGTTGCTCGGATGCGGTCATGTGGGTTCCGCGCTGGCTCGGCTGATTGCCACGAACGGCGACGAGATCGAAGCGCGCAGCGGTGTGCGGCTCGAGGTCTCCCGAATCGCGGTCCGCAACCTCGCGCTCGATCGTGACGTCCCGTTGCCCGCCTCGGTGTTCACCCACGACAGCGCTGCGGTGGTCACCGACGAAGACGTCGACATCGTCGTCGAGGTCATCGGTGGGATCGAGCCGGCGCGCGAACACATCGTCGAGGCGCTCAAGGCCGGGAAGCCGGTGGTGACCGCGAACAAAGAACTGCTCGCGAACTTCGGCAAGGAGTTGTTCGACACCGCGGCCGGGGCCGGCGTGGACTTGCTCTTCGAAGCGTCGGTAGCCGGTGGCATTCCGCTCATCCGGCCGTTGCGCGAGTCACTGGCGGGCGACCGGATCCGCCGGGTGATGGGCATCGTCAACGGGACCACCAACTACATCTTGAGTCGCATGTCCGAGTCCGGCGCCACGTTCAACGATGCGTTGGGTGAGGCGCAGAATCTCGGGTACGCCGAGCGTGACCCCACAGCAGACGTCGAGGGCTTCGACGCTGCGGCGAAGGCGGCGATCATCGCCACCATCGCGTTCGGCGCGCGCGTGGTCGCCGGCGACGTCTACCGCGAGGGCATCAGTTCATTGACGGACGCGGACATCGCATCGGCGCGCGAGCTCGGCTACGAAGTGAAGTTGCTCGCCGTGGCCGAGGAGTCCGACCGGGGGATCGCGGTGCGGGTGCATCCGACGATGCTGCCCGTCGGTCATCCGCTCGCCTCCGTGCGCGATTCCTTCAACGCGTTGTTCATCGAAGCCGATGCCGTCGGCGAGTTGATGTTCTACGGGCGTGGCGCCGGTGGCATGCCGACCGCCAGTGCGGTCCTCGGCGACGTGATCGACGCGGCGAAGAACTTGGTGAGCGGCGCGCGTGGCGCGACTGTGGGCACCCTCGCCCGGAAGCCGATCCGCCCGATCGACGAGGTCGAGAGTCAGTTCTACCTCCAGCTCGAAGTGGCCGATGAGCCGGGGGTCCTGGCCGCGATCGCCGAAGAGTTCGGCGCCCGGAGCGTGTCCATCAAGTCGATGCAGCAGGAAGGCATCGGTGATGGCGCGCGGCTGATCTTCATCACGCATCTGGCCCGTGAGGCAGACCTACGCGCCACCATCCACGCGCTGCGAGAAGTCGGCGCGGTCCATCGCGTGGGATCGGTGCTGCGGGTCATGGGCGACGAAGGATGACGATGCACGCGAACGGCTGGCCGGGACTCATCGAGGCCTACCGAGAACACCTCCCGGTCAGTGAGACCACCCCGGTCGTGACGCTGCTCGAAGGCAACACGCCGCTCATCCCGGCGCCGCGCCTCTCCGACCAACTCGGGCTCGACGTGTACCTCAAGGTCGAGGGCGCGAACCCGACCGGTTCTTTCAAGGACCGCGGCATGACCTTGGCCATCACCAAGGCTGTCGAGGCGGGATCGAAAGTCGTGGTGTGTGCATCCACCGGCAACACCTCCGCGAGCGCGGCCGCCTACGCCGCACGCGCGGGCCTCACGTGTGGCGTCGTCATCCCGGAAGGGAAGATCGCGCTCGGCAAGCTCGCCCAGGCGCTCATCCACGGGGCCAAGGTCGTGCAGATCCGCGGCAACTTCGACGAAGCGTTGGCCGTCGTTCGCCAACTCGGTGAGGTGGACGGTGTAGCCGTGGTCAACTCCATCAACCCATTCCGAATCGAAGGTCAGAAGACCGCGTCATTCGAGATCATCGAAGTGCTTGGTGATGCGCCGGACGTCCACTGTCTTCCGGTGGGCAACGCCGGCAACATCACTGCGTACTGGAAGGGTTACGCCGAGTACGAAGACCTCGGTCGGGCGACCCGTCGCCCGCGCATGCTCGGGTGGCAGGCGCAGGGTTCGGCGCCGCTGGTGCTGGGCGAGCCCGTCTTGCATCCCGAGACGATCGCCACCGCGATTCGCATCGGTAACCCGGCGAGTTGGGATGGTGCCATCACCGCGCGCGACGAGTCCGGTGGTGCCATCGACATGGTGAGCGACGACGAGATCTTGGCGGCCTATCGGCTGCTCGCCGCGACCGAGGGCGTGTTCGTCGAGCCGGCCTCGGCCGCGTCCGTCGCCGGGCTCCTGCGGGCCAGTGATCTCGGGTTGGTCGAGCGCGGCGAACGCGTCGTGTGTACGGTCACCGGGCACGGGCTCAAGGATCCGCAGCGGGCCATCGAGGAAGTCGCGATCGGCGAACCCGTCGACGCAACCTTGACCGCCGTGATCGGCGAACTCGGACTCTGATCACACCGGCGCGCGTTCGCGTCGGCCCTTGCACGAAGGAGTGCTGCCATGACTCGACCCCTCGCATTGGTGACGGGCGCATCGGCCGGTATCGGCCATGCGTTTGCTCACGGTCTTGCGGCCCGCGGCTACGACCTCGTCGTCGTGGCGCGTGACACCGCCCGGCTCGAAGCGCTGGCGAAAGAACTCGAAGCCGCGCACGGCACGAACGTCGAAGTCATCACCGCCGACCTGCTCGAAACCGTGCAGGTCGAGACGGTGGAAGCCCGGCTCGCCGACGGTGAACGGCCGATCGAACTGCTCGTGAACAACGCCGGGTTCGGAACGATCGGGAAGTTCAAGGACCTCCCCCTCGATCGCGAGGTGCAGGAGATCGAGCTGAACGTGATCGCGCTCACCCGGCTCATGTATGCCGCCTTGCCGAACCTGCTCGAACGGCGAGCCGGAGGCGTCATCAATGTGTCGTCGATGGCCTCGTTCCAGCCGACGCCGGGCAACGCCACCTACGGCGCCACCAAGGCCTTCGTCACCAGCCTGAGTCAGGGCGTGCACGAAGAACTGCGGGGCACCGGCGTGACGGTCATGGCGCTGTGCCCGGGATTCACGCGCACCGAGTTCCAACAGCGCGCCGGTGTCGACTCCACCGAGATCCCGGACTTCCTCTGGCAGGAGGCCACGACCGTGGTCGACTACGCGATGAAGGCATTCGCGAAGGGCAAGGCGCTCTGCGTGCCGGGCCCGTTGAACCAGGCGACGGCGGGGTTCAGTTCCGTGATGCCCTCGACCGTGACCCGTCGCGTTGCCGGGCTCATCGTCGGACGCGGCGACAAGTAGAGCGCTCGTCGCGCCGGTGGGCGCGGATTCTCAGGCCGGGTCGATGCGCAGCACGCCGGAGTCCCTCGAGAGGACATAGACCTCGTGCGCAGCGTCTTGGCCGAACGAGTTCACGCTCTTGGCCTCGACGCCGAGATCGATGTCCTCACCCCGCACTCCGGGGCCAACGGGCGTGCCGCGAAGCTTGCCGTCGCAGATGTCGGCGAAGAGGTACGTGCCGACGAGATCCGGGACCTTCGTGCCTCGGTAGACGTACCCGCCGGTGATCGAGCAGCGGCCGTCGTGGGGGTATTCGAGGATGGGTTGGATACCACCGGCCGGCGGCGCGCCGTCGAACTCGTGGGTGCCTTCCCGGAGCGGCCACTCGAAGTTGAGCGGCGGCTTCGTTCCCGCCGCGACCCAGTCGATCTCCTCCCACTCGTTCTGACCGACGTCGGCGATCACCAGTGCACCGGTGCCCGCGTCGAAGGAGAAGCGCCACGGGTTGCGCAGGCCGTACGCCCAGATCTGGGGGAGTCCGCCACCGTTGACGAACGGGTTGTCGGCCGGGATACCCACCGTCCCTCGCGGGTTCGGGGAGGGGTCGATCCGCAGCAACTTGCCGAGCAACGTGCGCAGCGACTGGCCGTTGCCGCCGGGCGCGTGCCCAGGACCGACGTCGCCGCCCCCGCCACCGTCGCCGGTACCGATCCAGAGCATGCCGTCCGGGCCGGTGACGAGGTTCCCGCCGTTGTGATTCGGTTGCGGCTGCTTGATCGCCACGAGCTCACGGCGGCCGCCACGGTCCGCGGTCTTGTTCGCACGCATCGGATACGCGTCGACGCGCGTGTCGCCGTTGGTGTTGGTGTAGTCCACGAACATCGTCTGGCCGTCCACGGAGAACGCAAGGCCCAACAAGCCGCGCTCGCCACCGGCCGCGATCGTGTCGCGCAGATCGATGACCGGAGTGGCGTCGAGCTTGCCGCCGCGCACGGCAACGACCCGACCGACGTGTTCGGCGAAGTACAGATCGGCGTCGCCGGTCCGCACCGCCATCGCAATCGGGTCGTCGACCTTCGCCACCGGCGTGAGAGTGAAGCGTGCGTTGCGAGGATTGGGTGGCGCCGTCGTAGTCGGGGTGCCCGGCGCCGGCGCAGTGGTGGAAGACGTGGTCGACGACTTCCGAACCGTCTTCGAACCTCCCGAGCTGCACGCGCTCACCGCGACGAGGACGACAGGAACCAACACGAAGATTCGGCGCATCCCCTCCACGGTACTGACCGAGCAGCCGCTTCCCCTACCATCCCGAGCCGTGAAGTATGTGGTGCTCGTTCCGGATGGTTGTGCGGATGAACCGGTCGGGGTGCTCGACGGCAAGACGCCGTTGGAGGCCGCGCACCTCCCTCATCTCCAGGCCCTCGCCCAGCGCAGCGAGGTGGGCCGCGCCGCAGTGATTCCCGAGGGCCTGCCGCCCGGCAGTGACGTCGGCAATCTCGCCATCCTTGGCTATGACCCGACCGTGTTTCACACGGGACGCGCGCCCATCGAGGCTGCGGCGATGGGGGTCGAGCTCGCGCCCGGTGAGGTTGCCTACCGATGCAACCTCGTCACGATCGGCGCCGACGGCACGATGGTCGACTTCGCCGCCGGTCACCTCTCGAGTGAGCAGAGTCACCCGATCATCGCCGCGCTCGATGCCGAACTCGGCGAGGGTCGCGACGGCGTTCGTTTCTATCCGGGCGTCGAGTACCGCCACCTGCTGGTGGTGCCGGGGGAGTGGGCCGAGGCGGACTGCGTCCCGCCGCACGACCTGACCGGCCGGCCCGCGGTCTGGCCGTCCGGTGCCGCCGCGCCGCGGTTGCAAGCGCTGATGGACGCCTCTCGGGCCATCGTGACGCGCGAGGCTGGCGAGGTCGGCTCCACCGCGACCCAGGTGTGGTTGTGGGGCCAGGGCACCCGGCCGCAGCTCCCTGATTTCTCCAACCGGTACGGCGTGTCGGGCCGCCTGACCTCCGCGGTGGACCTGGTGCGTGGGCTCGGTGTCCTGGCTGGGATCGAGGTCCTCGACGTCCCGGGCGCGACCGCCGGATTCGACAACGACTACGTCGCCCAGCGCATGGCCTGCATCGATTCGCTCGGCGACCGGGACTTCTTCCTCCTCCACGTGGAAGCCACCGACGAAGCCGGCCACCAACAGGACGCGGCCGAGAAGGTGGCCGCCCTCGAAGCCTGGGACCGGGACATCATCGGGCCGCTCCTCGACGCGCTCCCGGCCTTCGGACCGTTCCGAATCCTCCTGCTGCCCGACCACGCCACGCCGGTCGAACTCGGAACCCACACCTCCGATTCGGTGCCCTACCTGCTGCATGACAGCGAGACGACGGTGACCGGTCGGAACTACACCGAACCCGCCACGGCGGAGTGCCAAGCGGTGGCGGCCCACACGCTTTTGGGCCGGATGGTCTCCTCCGGTTGAGTTTCGGCCTATGATGCCGGAGGCGTCATCCCGTCGGACCCCGATTCCTGAGCGTTCTCAACGTTTTCAGCAATCGGATCCCGCCGAAGTGCGTGCGCCGGCTCGGCACCACTGAGCCTCTTCTCGTTCCGGTCCGAGACCGAAGTTGGCCTCGTCCCGGGCGAAGTCCTTTTTCATCGCGACGGGAAGCAACCCTCGCACCGGACCGGTCTCTCCGGCCCGGATCCATCCTCAGCGGTCCCCCCGACCCAAGGAGTACGAACCAATGGCAGAGCAGCAACTCGAACGCTCGATGCTCGACGGCAAGGATCGCGAACAGCTCCACGCGATCGCCGGCGCAATGGGCATCAAGGGCGTCACCCGCCTGAAGAAAGCCGACCTCGTCGACGCCATCCTCGGCGCCGCGGGTGGCAACGGCTCATCGAACGGCGACGAATCAAACGGCACAGCACCCAAGGCCGCTGCGGCAGCCAAGGCGAACAAGGCCACCAAGGCGACGAAGACCAGTCGGTCAGCCAAGGCTGACGCGACCGAGGCATCCAAGAGCACGGGTGACGCCGCCGATGGTGCCAGGTCACCGCGCAAGGCTGTGCGGTCGAAGCGGGCGTCAGAGCTCGCAGCTGACGAACCGGACCTCGACGCGATTGCCGCCGAAGAGAACTCACTCGGTGGTGGCAGCGACCCCGAAATCGCACCTCGTCCGATGCGCCGCTCGGCACCCGCCGGGAACAGTGCGTCGGACTCCGCATCGGGACCGAGCGCATCGGCGAGTTCGTCCGGTGCCTCGGCATCGTCGGCCACGCCGTCGACGGTCGCGAGTGCGTCGTCGTCGAGCGCACCTG
>JANLTQ010000272.1:0-2923 GCA_031363005.1 Acidimicrobiia bacterium
ATCACCTTCCTCGGCACCGACGTCGATCACGACGGCGGCAAGATCATCCTGGCCGCCGGCGTCCCGGCCTCGACCGGCCAGGACGTGGACGCGCTTCTCGCCGCGGTCCGGCGCATCAGCGATGCCACCCTTCCACTCCCGCTCCGTATCGGAGTTCACCGCGGCGCGGTGTTTGCGGGAGAAGTCGGTCCGACCTATCGCCGGACGTTCACCGTCATGGGTGACACCGTCAACCTCACTGCTCGGCTGATGGCGAAAGCCGCTCCCGGTGAGATCGTGGCCAGTCCGGACATTCTCAGTCCGGCACGCACCCAGTTCGAAGCGGTCGCGCTCGAACCGTTCATGGTGAAAGGGAAGCGGCGGCCGGTCACGGCATCGACGATCGGCGCCACGATGCGCCGGGAGTCGCGTACGGCCCTGGTCCTCCCGTTGGTGGGACGGGACAACGAACTTGCGATTATCCAGGAGGCGCTCACTGCCGTGCGCGCCGGCGAAGGTCGAGCGCTCGAGTTCGTCGGGCCGGCGGGGATGGGAAAGTCTCGGCTGACCGATGAGCTGCGCACTTTGGCGTCGGATCTCCCGCAGCTGTCGGTTGCGTGTGATCCGTACGAAGTGAGCAGTCCCTACGCCGCGTTCTGGTGGCTGCTCCACGACGTACTGGCGCAGCCTCCCACTGCCGATCGAGCCGACGTCGCGCGTGCGCTGGCCGCGTCGGTGGAGTGGAACTGCCCCGACCTGCTCCCATGGTTGCCGTTGCTCGGTGTCCCGTTGGACCTCGATCTGGCGCCCACGCCTGAAGTGGCGGCGATCGCCACCGAGTTCATCCCCGACCGGGTCCGCGACGTCACCGCGACGTTTCTCAACGCAGCACTGCCGGAGTCGGTCGTCGTCATCGTCGAGGATGCCCATTGGATGGACGATGCGTCGAGCGTCGTGCTCGATCGGATCATTCGATCCACATCGGATCGATCTGCGTGTATCTGTCTGACCCGCCGCGACGAATCCACCGGGTATCGGCTGGTCGATCGTCCGCACACTCGCTCCCTCACGCTCGAACCGTTGAGTCCCGCCGATGCCGCGGCGGCCGTCGTCCGTGCGACTGATGCCGCGCCGCTGCGCGCCAACGAGGTCGCCGAGTTGGCGGAGCGCGCGGCCGGCAACCCGCTGTTCCTCGAGGAACTCTTGGAATCGCTCCGCGACGGCGGTGACATCGCCACGCTGCCGAACTCGGTCGACGCGCTCGTCACCGCCCAGATCGACCGTCTGCATCCGGAACTCCGAACCCTCGTGCGAGTGGCGTCCGTGCTCGGACAGAGTTTCCGCCTCGAAGAACTCGCGACGCTGGCGGTCGAGGAACTTCCTCCGCTCAACCACGACGTGTGGAACGAGCTCGGTGCCATCCTCACGTTCACCGGCCCCGGGTCGCTCCGGTTTCGGCACGCGCTCGTCCGTGACGCCGCGTATCAGGAGTTGCCGTTCCGACGCCGCCGGGAGCTTCACGGGCGCGCCGGCGACGCCATCGCGGAACCGCTCGGCGATCACGCCGAAGTCGAGGCCGAACTCCTCTCACTGCACTACTTCTTCGCACAGCGCTACGACGACGCATGGAAGTACGCACGCATCGCGGCGGACCGCGCCATCGCGAAGTACGCGAACGTCGAGGCCGCGGAACTTCTCCAACGCGCCATCGATGCCGCCCGCCGCGGCGCCGACGTGCTCGCCGCCGATCTCGCCGGGCTCTGGGAACAGCTCGGCGACGTGTCCGAACGTTCAGGCGTCTATGACCGCTCACTCCGTGCGTACCGCAGCGCTCGACGCCTGATCGGAAGCGACCCCGTCGCCATCTCGAAGGTCCTACTGAAAGAAGCGTGGATCGCCGAACGCAACGGTCGGTACTCGGAGGCGATCCGGGCAGTGCGGCGCGGCCTCAAGGCACTCGGCGACGACCACTCCCCCGACGCCGAACACGCGCGTTCCCGACTCCAAGCCTGGTACGGCACTGTCCGCCAGGCCCAGGGCCGCTCCCGAGAAGCCGTCGAGGCGTGTCTCGCCACCATTACGAACCCGGCTCACGATCGTGAGTCCGAAGCTCAGGCCCGCTTCACGTTGGACTGGGCGTACGTCGCGCTCGGACAGGCCGAGCTCGCGGTGCATTCCCAACGCGCGCTGGAGCTCTACGCCGAACTCGAAGATCTCGGAGGTCAGGCGGGCGTGCTCAACAATCTCGGCGCCTTTGCGTACTTCGAGGGCCGCTGGGACGATGCGGTCGTCCTCTACGAGCGTGGTCGTGCTCTCCGGGTCCGCACCGGGAACACCGTGGACGCCGCGATCTGTCAGCTCAACATCGGCGAGGTCCTGATCGACCAGGGTCGGATCGATGCGGCCGCGGACCTCGTCGTGGAAGCCGATCGCGTGTTCCGCGCCGCTGACTATCGCGGGGGAGGCGCCGTCGCCCAGAGCTACCTCGCGCGCATCGCCGCCCGACGCGGCGAGTTCGACGCCGCGTTCACCCACTTCCGTCGTGCGCATTCTGAGTTCGACGCGATCGGCGCCGCGGCGGACGCGATCGATATCGAGATGCGACTCGCGGAATGTCATCTGCTCGCCGGAAATCCGGCGGCGGCACTCGAAGCCGCGGCCGAGACCCTGCGCCACGACCGTGCACTCGGCGGGGTCGTGGATCTCGCATCGTTGCTCCGCATCCGTGCCGAGGCCCTCCTCGCGTGTGACGACATCGAAGGTGCTCGCCAGGCGATCACGGGCAGCCTCACCGAGGCCCGCGATCGCGACGTCACGTTCGAGATTGCTCGCTCACTCGCTGTGCTTGCACGCGTCGAGGATCGGCTCGGTCAGCCGGCCGACGCGTCCGCCCATCGGGCCGAGGCTGCGGACCGGCTCGCCCGGCTCGGCGTGATCACCTCGG
>JANLTQ010000285.1:0-4623 GCA_031363005.1 Acidimicrobiia bacterium
CGGATGCGCCGCTCCACGACGTCGAGTTCATTCGGCATCGAGTCGATCTCGATCCGCAGGCGCGACGCGGACTCGTCGACGAGGTCGATGGCCTTGTCCGGCAGCTGCCGGGACGGGATGTACCGGTCACTCAGGACTGCGGCGGCCACGAGCGCGGCGTCCTGGATCCGCACGCCGTGGTGGACCTCGTACCGCTCCTTCAGGCCGCGCAGGATTGCGACGGTGTCCTCGACCGACGGCTCACCGACGAACACCTGCTGGAAGCGGCGCTCCAGCGCAGCGTCCTTCTCGATGTACTTGCGGAACTCGTCGAGCGTGGTCGCACCGATCATGCGCAACTCGCCGCGCGCCAGCATGGGCTTGATCATGTTGCCGGCGTCGACCGCGCCCTCGGCCCCACCCGCACCGACGATCGTGTGCAACTCGTCGATGAACGTGACGACTTCGCCGTCGGAGTCCACGATCTCCTTGAGCACGGCCTTGAGCCGCTCCTCGAACTCGCCGCGATACTTCGCACCCGCGATCATCGAGCCGATGTCGAGGGAGATGAGTCGCTTGTCCCGGAGGCTCTCAGGGACGTCGCCTTCGACGATGCGCCGCGCGAGTCCTTCCGCGATCGCGGTCTTGCCCACACCGGGCTCGCCGATGAGGACGGGGTTGTTCTTCGTCCGACGCGAGAGCACCTGGATCACCCGGCGGATCTCCTCGTCCCGACCGATAACCGGATCGAGCTTGCCCTTGCGCGCCTCTTCGGTGAGATCGCGGCCGTACCGCTCGAGCGCCTGGTACTGATCCTCGGGGTTTTCGGACGTGACCCGGTGCGAACCCCGGACCTGCTTCAGCGCCTCGAGCACCGCGTCGGTGGTGACCCCGAGACCGCGGAGAAGGTCACCGACACCGCCCGCGACCTTGGTCATCGCGAGCAGGAGATGTTCGGTCGAGAGGTAGTCGTCGCCGAGCTCGGCCCGCTCGCCGTCGGCAGCTTCGAGGAGTCGGTAGGCGTCTTGAGCCACCTGCGGTGGCTGCGCGGTGGAGCCGTAGACCTTGGGTAGGCGTTCCAGCGACGCCTCGACCTGGTCTCGTACCGCCTTCGGCGCGACCCCGACCCGTTCGATGACCGGCAGCACGACGCCTTCGGCCTGACCGATCAGCGCCGCGAGCAGGTGTTCGCCGCCCACCTGGCTGTGATGGCGATCGCGGGCGATGCCCTGCGCGGCTCCAATGGCCTCTTGGGTCTTGCGGGTCAGCTTGTTCGGATCAAGCGCCATGAAACGTCCTCGTGCGAGTGCGGCCGGATTGAGTCGAACTTGACAACACCACCATCAACTTTACCATTCCCACCCGTCGACTTTTTGTCTGCGAATGGTCAAAAGCGCGACCCCACAGACAAAAAGTCGTGTCTTTGACCAGGTCAGGTGACGGATTCGAACTCGCGGTCGAGGAGCGCGATGGGTTCGTTTTCCCAGATCCCGTAGCGGAGATGCCAGCGGCGCAGCCAGCGCGGCGCCCACCAGTTGGATCGGCCGGCCAGGCGCATGAACGCGGGAACCAGCGTGGCGCGGATCAGAAACGCGTCCACCAGGATCGCCAGGGTGAGCCCGATGCCGAACAACTTGACGATCGCCACCTCCGACGTGGCAATGCCGACGAAGACGATCGTGAGGAGCAGCGCCGCCGCAGTGACGATCTTGCCGGTCTTCTGCAGGCCGACGGCGACGGCGTGCTCATTGTTGCGGTCGAGGTCGTACTCCTCCTTGATCCGCGACAGCAGAAACACTTCGTAGTCCATCGACAAGCCGAATGAGATGCAGAACATGAGAATTGGCGTGAACACGTCGACGGTGCCGGTGGGCGTGATGTTGAGGAAGTCTTTGAAGTGGCCGTCTTGGAAGAGGTACACCATGGCGCCGAAGGTGGCGGTCAGGGACAACACGTTGAGCGCCAACGCCTTCAGCGGCACCAACAAGCTGCCGGTCATCAGGAACAACAGGATGAAGGTGGCGAGCGCGACGAGACCGACGGCGAGAGGGAGGCGGCCGAGCACCGAGTCCTTCGTGTCGATGAGCCGGGCCCCGAGGCCCCCGACGTTGAACTCGAGAGGGGACTGCGTTGCCCGGATCGACTTGACGAGCTGATCGCCCTTCGGCGACATCGGCTCGATCGACGGCGTCACGGTCAGGTAGGTCCCTTCGGTCCCGGGCTTGTTCGCGAAGCGCGGCTTCTGGGTCGGCGCGAGCGAGATCGGAGCGAAGGTGACCTTTCCCTGCTCCGGGCCGTCTAGCGCGGGAAGAAAGAACCCGATCGCCGTGTCCACGTGCGCGACGCCCGGCAATTTCGCGAATCGCATGCCCAAGGATTTCAGTGCTGCTTCGTCCCGCACCGGATCAGTCTTCGGGAGCGAGACGGCGATGGCACTCGACTCGCGGGTGGCGAAGTTGGCCCGAATCTGATCGACGGCGCGACGACCGCTGACGCTGTCCGGCACCACGCGATCGTCGGTCAGACCGAGGTTCACGTGGAAGAAGGGAACCGCCAGCAACGCGAGCAACGCGCTGACACCCAACGCGTACGGCACCGGGTGCTTCATGACTCGACGGGCTTGGCCGCCCCAGAATCCGCCGGTCTCGGACTCGGGCTTCGGCTTGAAGATGCGGCCCTTTTCCACCCGAGGCCCGAGCATCGCGAGCACTGCGGGCAGGACCACCACTGCGGCCACCGCGGCGAGGGCCACGACCGCGACCCCGGCGAACGCAAACGAGCGGAGGTACGGCACGTCGAACACCGCGAGCGCCGCCAGCGAGATCATCACGGTGCCGGCGCTGAACGCGACCGTTCGCCCCGCGGTCTGCATCGACCGACCGACCGCGACGTTGCTCGACACGCCACGCGCCATCTCTTCTCGATAGCGCGAGACCATGAAGAGGCTGTAGTCGATCGCGAGTCCGAGTCCGAGGGCCGTGGTCAGGTTGAGTGCGAAGACCGAGACGTCGGTGAAGAGGGTGAGGATCGTGAGGAGGAGGAACGTTCCGATCACCGCGATCGCCCCAACCGCCAGCGGGAGGAGCGCGGCGACGATGCTGCCGAACACGATCACCAACGCGATTGCGGTCAGCGGCGCCGTGATGAGCTCCGACTTCTGCAGATCCTCCTCCGCCTGGACCGAGATTTGGTGCGTCAGCACGGCCTCACCGGTTGGCAGCGTGGACAACACCGGGGTGCTCACGGTGAACTCCTCCGCGAGTTCGCCGGCGCGCGCGAACTTCTCGTCTTCGGTCCCGGACAGCGCCGCGACCACGAGCGCTTGCCGTCCGTTGGTGCTCTTCAACTGCGCGACCTTGCCGTAGGTCCAGTACGAGTTCGCGGCAACCACGCCGCGTTGGTTGCGCAGCTTCTTGGTCAGTTCGGTGGCGGAGCGTGTCACCGCGGCGTCGTCGACGGTGCCGGATTTCGCACTGACTACGAGTACGAAGTCCGAGAGCGAGGCCTGGGGGAAGGCCGCCTTGATCTCGGCCCGCGCCCGGGCGGACTCGGCCGCCGGATCTTCGAACCCGCCGCCGGTCAAGCGATCATGGACGCCGCCGCCCAAGATCGCGGCCAACGGCAACGCGATGAGTGCGATCACCACCACCCACTGGCGGCGGCGAACGATCAGGATTGCGAGCTTGCGCACTTGCCCTCCCAGAGTGAGGCCCCGGACACGCTGCGCCGTGACGCCGGTAGGGTAGGTCCCCGGAACACCGGGGCGCACGAGGGGCTGGAGGGGTGATGGGCAGTAAGAAGGATCTGGCCGACGTCTTGGAGACGGTTGGCCTGTTCTCTCGGTGCACGGCGCGCGAGCGGCGTGCGGTCGCACGCCACGCGCAGACCGCGTCCTTGCCTGCCGGCACGGACCTCGTGGTCGAGGGCGAACCGGGTGACGCCCTGTTCGTGATCATCGACGGGACCGCGAGCGTGTGTCGTGACGGCGTCGAGGTCAACGCCGTCGGGCCGGGCAGCTACTTCGGCGAACTGGCGATTCTCGACGGCGCGCCGCGCAGCGCCACTGTCACTGCGACCAGCGACGTCAAGGTCGCCGTCCTCGGCATCCGGATGTTCCGAACCCTGCTGCGTGAGGTTCCGGACCTCGCCGAACAACTCCTGGTCGGTCTCGCCGGCGCACTCCGCGCCGCACAGGCTGCTGAAGCAAGCGAGTAGAGCCGTGACTGCAACCGATACGAACCGCACCGAGTTCGAAGCCCTGGTCCGTCAGAACCGCGTGCTGGGCGCGCTGCCGGCGGATGCACGAACGCTCGTGTGCGAATCCCTGGAACCGGTGTTCATCCCCGCCGGCGACACCGTCATGCGAGAAGGCGACCCCGCCGATTGCCTGTACCTCGTCGCCGCGGGTCGGCTTCGAGTGATCGCCCGCGCCGATGGCGAGGAGCATGTCCTGGCCGAGATCGGACGCGGTGACGTCGTTGGGGAGATGGCCCTGATCGTGGACCGCCCGCGGACCGCGGATGTCGTCGCACTCCGAGACACGCACTTGCTTCGTCTCAGAGCGACGGCGTTCGGCGCGCTGACCGCCGCGTACCCCAACGCCTACCGCGCGGTGAGTACCGCCACCGTCGACCGACTGCTCGC
>JANLTQ010000321.1:0-5288 GCA_031363005.1 Acidimicrobiia bacterium
ATCGCTGCGTTCAACGTCGCGTACTCCACGTCCGAAGATGCGAGCGCGCGAGTACGCGCTGCGGTCGGGATCTCAGGGGCTCATCTCGCGGCGGGCACCACCTCGGTCGGCGATGCACCGATCCTCGACTTCCACTGCGCCACCGACCCGCTCGTTTCCTACCAGTGGGCCAAGGACACCGTCGACGCGGCCAAGGCCCTCGGACTGGATGCGTTCCTCGAAACGTGGCCGGAAACGTGCCATGTCCCGTACGTGGCCCATCGTCAGCAGATCCTCGACCAGACCCGCAACTTCCTC
Organism: Acidimicrobiia bacterium; assembly: GCA_031363005.1. Lineage (GTDB taxonomy): Bacteria > Actinomycetota > Acidimicrobiia > IMCC26256 > JAENVU01 > JAENVU01. The sequence goes on from JANLTQ010000321.1 coordinate 298, forward strand.
TGGTGGGAAATGGACCTCGCGCACGCAGCGCACTGACGATCACCCGAGCACTCTGCTGTCGGTACCCTCGTCATATGGACATCGACGTCGCTCTGACCTTCATGCGCTCCCGCAAGCAGGGCGTGCTGACCACGATCCGGCGCGACGGTCGACCGCAGTCGTCCAACATCTTGTACGCGATCGATGAAGCCGGAACGGTTCGGATCTCCATCACGGCCTATCGCGCGAAGGCCAAGAATCTGGCGCGTGACCCGCGAGGCTCCTTGTATGTCGTCGGCGACAATTTCTGGGCCTATGCGGTCGTTGACGGTCCGGCCGAACTCTCACCGGTGGCGGCGGACCCGAACGACGCAACCGTCGGCGAACTCGTGACGCTCTACCAGCAGCTGGTCGGCGAACACGATGACTGGGACGAGTACCGGCGCACGATGGTCGCCGACCAACGACTCGTTGTCCGACTCAGCCCGAACCACGCCTACGGGATGCTGCCCGCCTGATCGCGTCGCACTCCGCGCTTCTGGCCGTTCGCGCGTCGGTCAGCCCGGCACCCCTGCTGCGTCGGATCGAAGGAGCTGTTCGATCGGCGTCCCGGCCGGCGGCATCGCCGCGTTCGGGTTCACGAGCTTCACGATGGTCGGCGGTAGGTCGAGCACGCTGTGCACACCGGCCACGGGTCCTGGTTTCACGCCGTCACCGGCCACCCAGGCGAACCCTCGCGCATCGTGGGCGCCAGTTCGATTGAACGGGAACGGCCCGATGACACCGGCCGTGGGATGTTCGATCGCGTCGACGGGTCGATTCCACGTGACGAAAATGTCGCAGTAGCGGTCGTCGGTCGGATCAAGCGGATCATCCGTCGGCAGGATCTCGATCGATTCCGCGAGCGGTTCACCGGTACGCACGTCTCGGCACGAGGCAATCATCGCTGCGACCGCTTTGCACTCGGCGTCGAACTCCTCCACCGGGACCACGCCGTCGGCCTCCCGACCAATGAGGTTGATCCGAATGTAGGCGTCTCCGAACGTCGGTAGAACAAACGCTCGCATCTCGTGTCGATGTGATCGATAGTTGTCGATGAAGAGAATCGAATCCGCCGGCCCGTGGTGATCCTCGAACGTCTCCGGATCGCCGGTGGACTCAGGGGGAATCTCGATACCGAAGGCGCCCAGACGCTGACGCTTGAGCCTTTCCAGCAGCCACCGCCCGGGCTTCGTCAGACGCGCAGCTTGGTAACCGGGGAGCCGGAGCGTCCACGGATGGGTCGGCGGATCGACCAGCCGCGCGTCCATGGCCAAGCGCCACGGTCGACCGCGCGGAGTCACCAGCGGCGGACAACCAGCGGAGCGCCACTCATCGACGTCGAGGTCGGTGAGTTTCGGCGTCCCGAAGTGCATTCGATGCATGAGCTCGGGGAGTAACACGATGGATGGGAGATCGCCATTGCTCCCTCGCATGCCATCGAGCGAGAAGACGGCAATCGTCGCATCCGGCGGAGCCTGATCGACCACTTTTCCGATGGCAGCGTCCATCGCGCCGAAGACGCGCTCCAACCGCGTTCGCGCTTTGGCGTCGAAATCAGCGAGCGGATGGTCACTCGCTACCGCTTGCCACATCATCTCCGACGCCGAATGCGACTCCGACATGACCGAGAGAAAGAGCTCCCAGTCCGGGAAGCGGCGCATGAGGTCGATGGCGATGTCCGCGCCCCGCTGAGCGCCGGTGACCAACGCGTCGGTCAGCCGATCGAGCCGGCTCGGATCGTGCCAGCCGACGTCGTATTCGTTCTCGTAGGCCGGATGAACGCCAATGCGATCGTCCAGTTCGGTGAGAAGACCCTGCGGCTGAGACGCACGCGGGTACAGCGGCGCGTGCGCGCCCCATCCGGTGACGTGCACGCCCGGACCGCACACCGTGCTGCCCGGGATGTCCATGGTGATCGTGCGCAGGTCCGACCGTTCCCAAAAGGGCTCATTGCCCTCCATCACGTGCCGGGCGCCGGTCTGGGATACCTCGTAGGTCGAGCGATCGAAGTGGAATCGACGCCATTCGCCACCGAAGCGAGCCTCGGCGCCGGCGCTGAACTGCGGCCACAGGACTGCGTGTCGGAAGGTGGGGTCGCTGTCGAGTGCGACGCGCGCGCTGCGGGACCGAAGCGCAGCGAGATGCGGAAGGCCGCCGGCGGCAATGAGTTCCTCGATGAGTCCAATCGACCCCGAGTCGAGGCCAAGTCCGATCACGCGCCCCATCGATATTTCTCCTTTGCCCAATCTTCCGAAGGTGAATGGTACCGGTTGCGCGGTTTGACACGTTCACGCGTCGTGAAACCTCAACCCGAACACTGCCTACGACGCGAAACCGCCCCGGCTTGAGCCGGGGCGGTTCGTAGGTTGATACCGGTCAGCAGGCCGGGCTCGGAAAACGCATTCCGTGAATGGCGATTCGAAGCCGCCCTAGGTTGCGCGGAGCGTCCGGGTCACACACGCCGGCCGGTCCGTCAATGTCCCGGTGGACTGTCTTCACTCACCGGTCTCTCCTCTCGAAGGAAACCATCGGCCGCGCGAGCGTGAGCGCCTATCGACCATACGCCGACCCACCGCAGAATGGAACCCCACATCGGAAAAAGTCACGGAGCGTTGCGCGCCGTGAACTTTTCAGCGCCTAATGAGCGGGCCGGCGAGAATTCGCTTGAGGTGTGAACGGTTCCTGCCGATAGGAGGCGGTGCCGGGCGACTCTTTTTCCACGCGAACCCGCACGTCTCACACCAAGCGGCGCAACGTAACGAAGACGATCATCGTCGTCGCGATGGTGACGATCATGAGCGGGTGCTGGGCGCAATATCGCGGGAACCTGGCGCACAGCGGCAACCAGTCCCTCGAGTTCGCTCTCAACGCTGCGAACGTTTCGACTTTGACCGAGTCCTGGACGGGCACGACCGCGGGCGCCATCACCACTGCCCCCGCTGTCGTCGACGGCGTTGCGTATGTGGGCTCGGCCGACGGACGGATGTACGCGTTCGACGTCACCGGCACTCGCGGGTGTTCGAACACCACACCGAAGTCGTGCGAGCCGCTCTGGTCGGCTGCGGTGAACCTCGGGGACCCGATTCGAACATCACCGGCCGTCGCCGGAGGAAGCGTGTACGTGCGGGGCCGCGACAGCCTCATGGTCTTCGACGCGGCCGGTCAGAACGGTTGCGCGGCCGCCGCGCCGAAGGTCTGCTCACCGATCTGGCGCACTGACTCGCTCGGCGATGTCATGTCCTCGCCGACGGTCGCAGGAGGAACGGTCTTCACTGCGGGAGGCAACGGACTGCGCGCCTTCGATGCCACGGGCTCGGGTCCGACGTGTAACGGCGTTCCGAAGGTATGCAGCCCGGTCTGGTCCAGCGCCCCGTTTACGCCGGGCTGGGACGCAGCGCCGGCCGTTTCGGACGGCATGGTCTTTGTCTCCGGTACGACCGACGTCTACGGGTTCGACGTCACCGGGACCGCCGGTTGCACGGGAACACCGAAGGTCTGCACGGCGCGCTGGAGTGCGCCAGGTGCCGGGTCATCTCCCGCCGTCGTCGACGGAATCCTGTATCTCGCGGGCGGAACCCACGGACTGGCGGCGTACGACGCGACCGGCGTCCAGGGTTGTACGACAACACCGAAGCGCTGTGCCCCGCTTTGGACTGCGGCACTCTCGGTCGCGAGTGACGAGCGCATCGAACCACCCGCAATCGCGGGCGCAACGGTGTACGTGAGTGTGCACGGATCGATCTCGGCGTTCGAAACCACCGGCACCCGGCACGGCTCGGGCCGGTGTCTCAAGGACGTGAACCTCTGCACCGCGTTGTGGCAGACCGCCGCAACACCGACCGCCGATTCCGTGTCCGGCGCCCCCGCACTCGCGAACGGCGTGCTCTACACGGGCGGTACCTCGACATTGCGCGCGTACGACGCGGCCGGCCGAACCGGCTGTGCTGCGTTCCCGGTTTCGTGCGAGCCGCTCTTCTCCGCTCCACCACGGACCTACGCCGCGCCGGTCGTCGTCGACGGCACGCTCTTCTCCGGATCGAGCGGCGGTTTGCACGCGTTCCGGACATCAGCTCGCGCGCCGGCACCGACGTTGGGCGATCTCGCAACCACCGCAACTCCGGGCCAGACCATCAACCTGACGGTCCCCGGCACCGGATTCACGCCCGATCTTCAAGTGGCGACCTCGATACCGCGCGCAGTCGTGACCACGCCGACTGCGATCACCGCAACCGCGCTCGACGTTTCCATCTCGGTGCCGACCGGCGTCGATCCGGGCGCGTACGCCCTCACCGTCGAAAATGGCGATCACCAACGGTCGGCGACGACGATCGGTGTGGGCGGTGGAACCTCCGGTCCCGAGGTGGCGGCACGAGCTGGTGTCTCGGCGTTCCCGGGAACGCTCTGGGCGGCCGCGGCCGACCGCGATGCTGACACGCGTGCCGTCGCCGCCACCGGAGCACGATGGACATCGCTCGACCTGGACTGGAAGTCGATCCAATCCACAAGTACGGATTTCGGGTGGACGCGCGGCTCGCTGAACAACGGCGGATTCGACGGCGCCGTCAAGGCCGCGCGCGCACAAGGTCTGCAAATTCTGGGCACGATCACCTACAGCCCGAAGTGGGCGAGCCCGGACTGCGCCAATCAGAACGGCGCCTACGTGGGCCATTGTTTTCCCGACACTGCGCATGTGAGCGACTTCGCAAACTTTGCGCGCGCGGCAGTGCAGCGGTACGGCTCTCAGTCCACCGCGGCTGACCCGGCCCTGCGCGGGAGCATCACGGCCTGGCAGATCTGGAACGAGCCGAACCATCAGGAGTTCTCACTGCCGCGGCCCGATCCGGACCGCTACACCGCAATGCTCCGAGCCGCGTATCCCGCAATCAAGGGTGCGGATCCGACGGCGACAGTCATCACCGGCGGAACTGCACCGGCCGGCAACGAGTGGGACGCGGGTGGACAGACCGAAT
>JANLTQ010000351.1:0-13546 GCA_031363005.1 Acidimicrobiia bacterium
GACCGGCACCTCCCGAACGTCGACCAGTACCTCCACTATCGGAGCGTCGACGTGAGCTCGTTCAAAGAACTGTGTCGCCGCTGGAACCCTTCGGTCTCGAAGGGCGCGCCCGGCAAGAAGTCCACCCACCGCGCGCTCGACGACATTCGAGAGTCGATCGAGGAAATGCGGTACTACCGCGACCATTTCCTGCGATTGCCCGAGCCGACCGTGCCCAAGTCGTCAGAGTCCTAACCGCGCCACCAACGGGAGGTGGTCGCTCAACCGCGCCCACCGCTCCCAGTTAGCGGGCACGCTGGTGTCGGTCACGGAAACCCGGTCACGCACCATGAGGTAGTCGAGTCGTTGCGTGGGCGGCTTTACCCGCGGGCCGGCGTGCCAGTTCGTCGCCGGACCGCTCGCGTCCGGGTGCGTCCGCCGTTCCGCATCGCGCCAACCGTGGTTGGCGAACTCCGCCAGCTCCGCACTGTCGGGTTCGGCGTTGAGATCACCCGCGATGAGTGACGCGCCGCCGGCAATTTCGAGCAGTGACTGAACCTGGCGCAGGCGCTCCTGGGTGGGAACCCCGGCGCCCAGGTGAACGTCGACGATGGGGACGACGCGATCCTGGAGCTCGATCTCGGCCCGCACCGCGATCCGTCGCCGCCAGTTCCACGCCTGCCAACGGTGGGCCAGGTGGTGGCTCCGGACGCGTCGCAGCGGGTACATCGAGATGATCCCGAGACCCTCGGCGGGTACTTTCACCGGCCAATGCTTGAATCGCCATCGGGCATCGATCGCCCCCATGGCGGCCCGCAGCGCGCCCACCTGCCGTCGCTGCACCTCCTGCAGGAGCACCACGTCCGGCGTGACCTCAGCGAGCGCGACCGCGGCTGCGTCGATGTCCAGACCTTGACTTCCCTGCGCGTTCCACGTCACCACGGTGAGCCCTGCCGGCACAGCCATCGTTGCCCCCATCGTTCGGGTGGTGCCAGCGTAGAGGCTTCACCGAACGTGGCCCCGCATTGCACCGAGGCGCGGTCCTCGGGCACCGGACCGCACCGACCGGTACGCTCCCGCCGTCGCCACCCGAGCTCCTGCCGAGGACCCCATGACTGACGTCACCGTTGAACGAGACATCGCCGCTCCGCCCGAGAAAGTCTGGGCCATGATCAGCGACGTGACCCGCATGGGCGAGTGGTCGCCCGAGGCGACGGGCGGCGCGTGGAGCAAGGGCGTGAGTGGCCCTGCCGTCGGCGCACGGTTCAAGGGCACCAACTCCAACGGGAAGAAGTCATGGTCCACCGCGTGCCGGGTCACCGCGTGTGAGCCGGGCCGCGCGTTCGGATTCGCCGTGCGCGGTGGTGGACTCCCAGTGGCGGACTGGAACTACACGATCACCCCGACTCCCGAGGGTTGCCACGTCGTGGAACAGTGGACCGATCACCGCGGTGGGACCATCAAGTTCCTGGGTCGCATCATCAGCGGCGTGGCCGAACGCGCGCCGCACAACCAGGCGAACATGGAACGCACCCTCGAAGCCCTGGCGCGAGCTGCGGAGTAACCCAACCGCACGCGTTTCGTCAGAGCAGATTGTCGAGCGCGCCGAGGAACGACACAACGTTGCGGGCGCGCGCGGTGTGTCCCATCAGACCGATCCGCCAGGCCACGCCGGCGAACGCACCCAAGCCACCACCGACTTCGATGCTGTAGTCCTCCAGGAGACGTTTCCGGAGCGCACCTTCGTCGAGTCCGACAGGAAGCCGCACCGACGTGAGTTGGGGCAGCCGCGCACCGTCCGGCGCGATCAAGGTGAACCCACGATCCACGAGCGCGGACTGCAGCGTGGTCCCAACCGTTCGGTGACGGCTCCAGACTGCGTCCACGCCTTCGTCGAGCACGGCATCGAGCCCCGCATGGAGGGCAACGATCATGCCGGTGGGTGCGGTGTGGTGGTACTTGCGCGCGGTGCCGACGTAGTCACCGATGAGTCCGAGGTCCAGATACCAGGACTGCACCGGCGTGGTGCGGGTCGAGATTCGTTCGACGGCACGCGGCGAGAATGTCACCGGCGAGAGCCCGGGCGGTACCCCGAGACACTTCTGGGTCCCCGAGTAACACGCATCGATCCCCCACCCGTCGACGTCGAGCGGAATTCCGGCGAGTGAGGTCACCGCGTCCACGAGCAGCAGCGTGTCGGTGTCCTGCAACACGTGCAGCGGCTCGATCGAGTTCTCGATTCCGGTGGAGGTCTCGGCGTGCACCACGGCGACGAGCCGCGCGTTCGGAGTCTGTGCGTGCGCGTCGAGGAGGCGTTGGGGATCGATCGCGTGACCCCACTCCGCCTCGACCCGCACAACGGTGGCGCCGGACCGACGCGCCACCTCGCACATGCGCTCACCGAAGACGCCGTTCACCCCGATGATGACGGTGTCACCCGGCTCCACCAGGTTGACGAAGCACGCCTCCATCCCAGCCGAACCCGTTCCCGAGATCGGGAGGGTCAACGGGTTCGTGGTGCTGAACACGGTGCGCAGTTGACTGCACGTCTCGTCCAGCACCCGTAAGAACTCGGGATCGAGGTGCCCGAGGAGCGGCTGGGAGAACGCGGCCACCACTTCGGGGTACGGGTTCGATGGGCCGGGACCCATCAAGAGTCGATCGGGAAGCGTCATCCGCCGATGGTAAACGGCATCCCCGCTCTCGGCCCTGCGGGCCAGGCCGCTCGGGCCCCGGTTCGGGGCGCGGACTGTCGCCGACGCGTGCTGCCCACCCTCACCTTCGGCTTAGGCGGCGTGGGTGACGCAGAGGAACTCGCGCTCGAGGTGAGCGACGGGTTCGTCAGTGCCGGCAACCATGGCGCGGGCCAGGAGTGCGGCTTCACGCGCGACGCGCGTCACCACGGAGTCGGCGATGTCGGCGTCGGTTGCGGCGACGGCGGAGTGAACGGCTTGCACGGCATCGTGCGCGGCGCGAGCCGCAACGCGAGTCCGACCGCGGGACCGCAGCGCGTCGTCGATCCGCATCAGGTCTTCCCACGCCGCAACTTCGTCCGCGGCGGTCTGGTGCGAGGCATCAATCGCTCGCGCGACTGCGCTCATTTCGTCGGCGTTCAACCGACCGAGCATCTCGACAAAGACCCCGAGTTCCACACCATTCCAACGGCGCGTTGAAGGCGAGGGTTGAGCACATTGTGGGGCACATCACGGTCGGTGGGGCCGCGATTCCACCAGACTCCGGACTAATCCGTCGAGGATGTCCGATTCGCTCGTCAGCAGCTCATTGAACCCAAAGGTGCGCAGAATCGACACCAAAATCACTGCGCCGCCCACGATCACGTCGACGCGACCGGGCTCCATCCCGGGATTGTGGCGACGGTCCTCAATCGCTTCGGTGGCCAAGGTGCGAAACACATCTTCGGCCGCGTCTTTGCTCAGCCGGAAGTGATGGACGCGATCGCGGTCGTACTCGGTGAGACCCTGTTCGATCATCGCCATCGACGACACCGTGCCAGCCAATCCCACCAAGGTGCGCGCGTTGCGCACGCCGGGTACTTCGCGTATGACATCGGCGAGATGTTCGCGGACCACGTGCACGGCTTGGCTCAACTCTTCTGCAGTCGGAGGATCCGAATGTAGCCACGCCTCGGTGAGTCGAACACAACCGATGTCGACGGACAGTAGCCCCTCGGGTTCGGTGGTCCCGACGACGAACTCGGTGGAGCCACCACCGATGTCGACGACGAGATACGGGCCGGGCGCCACGCCTGCGAGGCCGGTCGTTGCACCCAAGAAGGACAGCCGCGCTTCCTCGGCGCCGCTCAGGAGTTCCGGCGTCACGCCGAGCGCCTCGGTGGCGGGACCGAAGAAATCGTCGCGGTTGGACGCGTCACGTGCCGCCGACGTCGCCGTCGCACGGATCTCGGTGACACCACCGATGTCGTCGATGACCGCTCGGTAGGTCGCGAGTGCCGCCACCGTCCGCTTGATCGCTTCCGGCGCGAGCCGGCGCGCGTCGTCCACTCCTTGACCGAGCCGAGTGATGGTCATGCGCCGGTCCAGGGTGACGAGTTCACCCGCAGGATCGCCGAGTTCCGCCACCAACAACCGCGCCGAGTTGGTGCCGATGTCGATCGCCGCGGCCCTCATGGTTCGGCGCCCTCAGCCTCGGACAACTGCGTCTTCACCCACACTCCTACCGGGTCGTCACCACCCGCGAGCAGGTACGCGTAGTGCGCGTGGAGGCACTTCACCCCGGTTCGGGTACCACCGACGCCGCCAAACGGGCGCGGGCCGGTGTGGTCAGCGGCGATGGTGGCATCACGATCAGCGGCATACCGTCGGTGCGCGGCGGCCAACTCCTCCGGGTCCACCGCGGCCTGGGCGGCTCGCACGCCACCGGACGCTTCGAGCTGTGAGACGGACCGAGTCAAGGTGGGATCCACCAACCAGTAGCGGGTGGGCAGCGGCGTGCCGTCGGCGAGGAAGGCAGCATTGCGAATCACCATCGGGTCTCCCCCGGGGGATCGGGTGACCACCGTGAACTCTGCACGCGGGGATCGTCCGAGCAGCTCGGTGACTCGTTCCACATCGTCGACCGGCGCCATCGAACCAGCGTAGCGAGAGGGTTTTCGCGACTCTCCGGTCGCACGTGGCCCGGGATCCGTCAGGGCGCGCTCGGGAGGGTGCTGGTGGTCGTGGTCGCCGACGGCCCGGGCACCGCGGCATAGGCCTGCTCACCGGGCCGCACCATCCCGAACCGATCGCGCGCGACCTTCTCGACCTCGCTCGGCGTGGTCATCCGGGCCGCTTGGCGATCCAACCGTTTCCGCTCACGCTGAAGGGTCTGCAGCCGACGTTCGGACTGATCCAACGTTGCCCGCTGATCGAGCCAGGCGCTCAGCGGAAAGACGACCACGAAGAGCAGACCGACGACCACGAGCGCAGTGACGCTGGCGCGCAGCGCGATCGCGCGCCGGCGCCGGACCTGATCGGCCGTGTACCGCCGCGCAGCATTATCACGATCCGGGGTCCGCAGTTCGCTCACGAGTCTCCTCCGGCACCCTTCGACAACGCGCGCCCCCCGAGATACTCCGCCGCCTCGCCGAGGCCCTGCTCGATACGCAACAGCTGGTTGTACTTCGCCACGCGATCGCTCCGCGCCGGCGCGCCGGTCTTGATCTGCCCGCAGTTTGTCGCCACCGCAAGGTCCGCGATCGTGACGTCTTCGGTTTCACCCGAGCGGTGGGACATCATCGCGGTGTACGCGTATTGGCTGGCGAGGCCCATCGTGTCGAGGGTCTCGCTCAGCGTTCCGATCTGGTTGACCTTGATCAGGATCGAGTTCGCGACGCCGAGGTCGATCCCCTTGCGCAACCGGGTGCGGTTCGTCACGAACAGATCGTCGCCGACCAACTGCACGCGATCGCCGACGGCGCGGGTCAGGGCACCCCACCCGTCCCAGTCGTCTTCGGCCATGCCGTCCTCGATCGACACGATCGGATAGCGATCGCACAGATCCACCAAGTACGCGGTGAACTCCGCCGAGCTGAACGTCCGACCTTCGCCCGCCAGGTTGTACACACCGTCGGCGAAGAACTCGGTGGAGGCCGGGTCCAGCGCAATCGCGATCTCATCACCCGGCGCAAACCCGGCCGCGGTGATGGCTTCGATCAGCAGCTTCAAGGCCTCTTCGTTCGATGGAAGGTTCGGCGCGAAGCCGCCTTCGTCGCCGACCGCAGTGGACAAGCCCCGGCTGTGCAGGAGCTGCTTCAACGCGTGATACGTCTCGGTCCCCATCCGCACGGCTTCGGAGAAACTCGCGGCACCGACCGGCGCCAGCATGAACTCCTGAAGGTCGACGTTGCTGTCCGCGTGCGCGCCACCGTTCAGCACGTTCATGCACGGCATCGGCAGGACGTGTGCGTTGACGCCGCCGACGTATCGGTACAACGGCAGGTCGCATTCGTCGGCACCCGCCTTGGCGACGGCAAGGGAGACCCCGAGCATCGCGTTGGCGCCGAGCCGCTGCTTCGTGTCCGTGCCGTCGAGGTCGATGAGCATGCGGTCCACGTCGCGCTGGTCCAGCGCTTCCATGCCGAGGAGTTCGTCGGCGATCTCACCTTCCACATGGCCGACGGCTTTCTGTACGCCCTTGCCGCCGTACCGGTCACCGCCGTCACGCAACTCGACCGCTTCGTAGGCTCCCGTGCTCGCCCCGCTCGGCACCGCCGCCCGTCCGCGCGATCCCGAGAGCAGCTCGATCTCGACCTCGACGGTGGGGTTCCCTCGTGAGTCGAGAATCTCCCGGGCATTCACATCGACGATGCTGCTCACGATCCCCCTCGGCTGAACACGATGTCTGGGCGGCGGCCAACCAGGTTACGCGTGGGGCCGGTGGGACGAGGGTAGCTCTCTGGTGCGTACGAACCGGGCTATTCCGACCCACGCGACTATGTATTCAGCTGTGCGCCCAGAACTCCCGAGCGCGGTCTGCGGTCGCCGCGGTGAGTTCGATGCCCTCGGCTGCGGCCAGCTGCTCCATGCGCACAAAACGATCGCGAAAGCGACCCGCCCAGCCGCGCAACGAACTCTCGCCGTCCACGCCCCGAGTCCGTGCCACCACGACGGCGCCGGCGAGGAGATCCCCGAGGGCCCGCTCGGCCTGGACCGGATCGTCCGCGGTGCGCAGCGCAGCCAAAGCGTCGGTCATCGCCACGAATCCGTCTGCCTCGGGATCGGGTTCGAGGCCCACACTCGCCGCCTTGCGGTAGAGCTTGTGCGCGTAGAGCAGTGACGGCAGCCCGGGACTGATGCCGTCGACCAGTGACGTGCTCGATCGTTCGGACTTCTTGATCTGTTCCCAGTTCGCGAGCACGTCGTTCGCGGTGGCGGCATCGACGTCGCCGAACACGTGGGGGTGGCGGCGGACGAGTTTGTCGTGCACCGCGGTGGCGACGTCGCCAAGATCGAACGCACCCGCTTCCGCCGCGAGGATCGAGTGGAACACCACCTGGAAGAGCAGATCGCCGAGTTCGTCCTCGACGCGCGCGTACGCGTCGAAGTCGACCTCGCCCTCGGGTGCGGCACCGGGAAGCAGTTCGAGGACCTCGACGGTTTCGTAGGCCTCCTCGAGCAGATACCGCGTGAGGGAGTGATGATTCTGCTCCGCGTCCCACGGACAGCCACCCGGCCCACGCAGCCGGCGAGCCAGCGCGACCAAGCGCGCTACGTCGCCGGCAATCGTGTGTTCACTGGTATCGACGAACACCGACGTGAGGTGATCGGGCGTGACCACCCGATCGAGATCCACCAACGGAATCTCAAGGACGGACTCGTCCGCCAAGCCGAGGCGTTGGAGCACCACCACCGGCGTCGTCGGTGCGAGTGCGTCCAGGAGCGCCAGCTTGAGGTCGGAGAGCACGAGGGAGTTGACGCAGTGACCGATCAGCATCGGTCCGGACCGACCGGCCGCAGACGGAACGAAGTCCTGCGCGTCGACGATGTGGACGCCGGTCATGGGGTCTCGGCCGAGCCGGGTGAACGCCAGGTCCACGAACGACAGGCCGGGTACCACGACGACCTCGAGGTCGTCCGCGGCCGCGTCCCGGAGGAGCCCGACCGTGCGCTCCGCGATACCGGGATTCCCCGGGACTGCGTACACGACCTCTCCATGGTCACGGGCGGCCGCGACCACCGCCGCGGCGATCGCGGGATACAACGCATCGAAGTCCGCCGCCGTCTCGTAGGCCGCGTCGAAGGTGGTGAACGTGAGGCCCTCGGCCTCCAGCTCGGCCACCGCCGGATGCCGGCCGGTGCGCGCGAAACGGTGCTCGACGCGCTCGATCTCGGCGCGAGCCACGGGTAACAGCAGGTCGACCCCGGCCGGCCCGAGGCCGACCACGACGACCCGCGTTCGACTCACGGGCTGGTGGTGCTACTCGTCCCGCTGCCCGGAGCGGTCGAACCCGTCGTTGCCGAACTCGGCGCAGTCGTGCTCGGCGGTGTCGTCGTCGGAGCGGTGGGGGGCGCAGTCGGAGTCGATCCCGCGGACGGGTCAGGCACGGGAGTCGCAGTCGAGGGCGGCGTCGGCGCCGGACGGCTCTTGACCGTCTTCGGCTTCGGTGGCTCGATGGTGAACTGTCCACCCTGGCGGCGCAGCTTCCCGTAGCGCGCGTTCACGTAGAGCTTCGCCCGCTTGAAGAAGTTGGCGACCACCGGCTCCAACGGATCTGCCGGTTGCGCGGTGGCAGCCACCAGCGGCGCAGCATTGTCTGGTGTGAGCTCTAGAACCTCGATGACGTGATAGCCGAACTGGGTCCTGATCGGCGTGGAGATCCCGCCGACGGGAGTTGCTGCGGCGGCCGCGCTGAACGTCGGGTCGAGTTGAGTCCACTGCGCCGAATCGATGCACATCAACAGGCCACCCTGAGCGGCGGAACCGGTGTCGGTCGAGACCTGCTTCGAGACATCGGCGAAGCTCGTGCCCTGCTTCAGCTGGTCTTCGACTTGCTGCGCGGCTTCGGGGGTGGCGACCAAGATGTGACCGACGAGCTTCTTGCTCGCGCATTCTGCCTGCAGTGCTTGGTAGGCCTGCTGGAGCGCCGGCGCGTTCGACACCGGCTTCAGCGACGCGCGAAGTGCGGATTGCAGCGCCGACGCCGCGACGAGTCGCTTCTGCAGACGAGGTGGGAGCTGACCGAACGCCTTCCCGCTCGACTGATTCGATTGGAACTGCGCACGGGCGGCGGCGAGTTCTTGCGGGGTGGCGGCAACGTGACGTTGCTTGGCCACGAGCGATACCGCTTCGTTCTGAATCAGCGATACCAGCCACTGCGCACTGAAGGACGTTGGGATCGGACCGTCCTTGGTGAGGTGCACCCCCTGCTGGCCCAATGAGCTCCGGAAGTCGGCGGACTGCGCGAAGTCCGAGACGTCATCGGCGACCGTTGCGCTCGAAATGTCGTGGCCGTTGACACTCGCGGCCACTGCGGAGGAGGTCGAACACGCCGGGAGTGCGAGGAGCGCGCCGAACAGGATGAGAGAAAGAATCCGTTTCATGGGATCCGGGAGCCTATCGGCGGACCGTCACGAGGTCCGGACGGACTCCGGTTCCGTCGCCACTTCGGCGGGCACGACCGGGACCAGTTCCTGGAGGAGCTCGACGAGCACGTCGGCGACCGCCTCCGCCGACACCCCGAGCGGGACGGCGATCTCTCCGCCGTCTTTCACCACGGCCTTGGGGTAGAGCCGCTTCAGCCGGATCTTGCGGCTCTCGAGCAGGACGAGGCCGTCGATCCGGGCGATCCCCTTCTGCACCGAGATGCTCGTGACGCGCGCTCGCACACATTCCGCCCGGAGCCGCGCCGCGCCGAGCAGCGCCTCGGCCGGCGGCGGAATCGGCCCGTACCGGTCCAGCCACTCGGTCCGGACGTCCTCGACGTCGGTGGGAGCTTCGACGGCGGCGAGTCGCCGGTAGGCCTCCATCCGCACGTCATCGCGACTGATGTAGCTGCGGGGCAGATGAGCATCGAGCGGGAGATCGAGCACGACCTCGAACGGCTCGACCGACCTCTCGCCCTTCAACTCGCCGACCGCTTCGGTGACGAGTTCGCAATACAGGTCGAACCCGACCGCAGCGATGTGACCGCTCTGCGCGCCACCCAGCAAGTTGCCGGCCCCCCGGATCTCGAGGTCTCGCATGGCGAGCTTGAACCCGGAACCGAGATCGGTGAACTCGCCGATCGCCTTGAGCCGCTCGTACGCCTCTTCGGACAGCGCCCGATCGGCGGGGTGCAGCAAGTACGCGTACGCGCGTTGCCCGCGCCGACCGACGCGACCGCGAAGTTGGTACAGCTGCGCCAGACCGAGGAGATCCGCACGATCCACGACCATCGTGTTGACCGTTGGCATGTCCAGTCCGCTCTCGATGATCGTGGTGCACACCAGGACGTCGTATTCGCGATCCGCGAAGTCCAGGACCACACGCTCGAGTTGCCCTTCGTCCATCTGGCCGTGGGCGATCGCGATGCGCGCTTCGGGGACGAGATGACGCACCTGTTCGGCGACGTGCTCGATGTCCAGCACGCGGTTGTGGACGTAGAAGACCTGACCCTCCCGCAGCAGTTCGCGACGGATCGCTTCACTCACCGCACGGTCGTCATATTCGCCGACGTACGTCAGGATCGGCTGGCGCGCCTCCGGTGGGGTCTGCACCAACGAGAGATCGCGGATGCCAGTGAGACTCAACTCGAGTGTGCGTGGGATCGGCGTGGCCGTGAGCGTCAATACGTCCACGTGCGCCCGAAGGTGTTTGATCTTTTCCTTATGTTGCACACCGAACCGCTGCTCTTCGTCGATGACGAGCAGGCCCAGATTCTTGAACTCGATGTCCTGGGACAGCAGGCGATGGGTCCCCACGACCACATCGACTTCGCCGCTCTTCAACCCCTTGACGACTGCGTTCTGCTCCGCCGTCGTCAGGAATCGGGAAAGCACCTCGACGCGAACCGGATAGCCGGCGAAGCGCTCCCTGAAGGTCTGACCGTGTTGGTTGGCGAGCAGCGTGGTCGGTCCGAGGATCGCCACTTGCTTGCCGTCCTGCACGGCCTTGAAGGTGGCGCGCAGGGCGACCTCGGTCTTGCCGAACCCGACATCGCCACAGATGAGGCGGTCCATCGGAAGAGTCGCTTCCATGTCGACCTTGACTTCTTCGATGGCCTTGAGCTGGTCCGGGGTCTCCTCGTACGGGAACGCGTCTTCCAGTTCGCGTTGCCATGGCGTGTCGGGCGAGAACGCGAACCCGGGTGTGGCCAAACGCTTGCGGTAGAGGATGACGAGTTCGGCCGCGATCTCACGCACCGCCGACTGCACCTTGGCGCGCGTCTTCGACCAGTCAGTGCCGCCCATCCGGGACAACGACGGCGAGTCGCCGCCGGTGTAGCGCCGGACGGTTCCTACCTGATCGGTCGGGACATACAACTTGTCGCCGCTTCGGTACGCGATGAGCAAGTAGTCACGCTCGACGCCACCGATCGCCCGGGCGACCATGCCTTCGTACCGGCCGACGCCGTGCACCTGGTGAACGACGAAATCGCCGGGCTTCAGATCGTCGTAGTAGTCAACGGACTTCCGCGCGCCACGCGCAGTGCGATGCACGCGTCGGCGACCCGTGAGGTCGCCTTCGGCCACCAACGCCAGATGCGCGGACGCGATGACGACGCCGCGCTCGAGTGGCGCCACCACCACGGTGACCACGCCCGGCTGAATCGGCCCGTTGACCAGGACGTCGATGCCCTCGCCGGCGAGCACGTCGGCGAGACGACGAGCCGAACCTTCACCTTCGGCGGCGAGCACGACCCGGTGTTGGTTGCGCACCAGTTGTCTGATCCGCTCCGCGAGCGCCTCGACATCACCGACGACCGGGTCGAACGCCGAGGCGCTGAGCTGCGGCGTGTCCGGCGATTCCGGCGCGGCCAGGACGGACGTCGTGGCAACGCGCGTGCGCGCGAGCAGACGGTCGAACGGCAGGGAGAGTTGCGGGAACTCGGTGTCCTGCGCGCCCCACGTGCCGGCGAGCGTCTGCGCGAGCGACGTTTCCTCGTCGAGCAGATCTTGGGCCCGGTCGCGCATCCGCCGCGGCTCGACCAGCAGGACGCGAGCGCCGGCCGGCAACAGGTCCGGCAGGAGGTGGTCGTCCGCGGTCAACCACGGCAACCACGACTCCATGCCGTCGAAGATCTGCCCTTCGGCCAAGCGCTCCCACTGTTCGCGACCCCACGGCGCCGTGGCCAACAACCCTCGCGCGCGTTCACGCACTTCTTCGGTGGGCAGGAGTTCCCGGCACGGGAAGATCGTCACGTCGTCGATCACGTGGGTACTGCGTTGGTCGGTCACCGCGAACTGCGACAACCGCTCGACTTCGTCGCCCCATTGATCGATACGAACCGGATGTTCCGCGGTCGCCGGGAAGACGTCGACGATCGAGCCGCGGACTGCGACTTCCCCCCGCCCTTCCACCTGATACTCGCGGCGGTACCCCATCAACACGAGCCGTTCGACGAGCTCGTCTCGGTCCAACGAATCTCCGGCGCGCAGACGGACCGGCTCAATGGCCTCGACGTGGGGCCCGAGCCGCTGCACGAGGGCCCGGACCGGTGCGACCACGACTGCCGGCGCGGTCTCGCCCCCCTCGCGCAGGCGCCACATCACCCGGAGTCGCCGGCCCATCGTCTCGAGCGCCGGCGACACGCGTTCGAACGGGAGCGTTTCCCATGCCGGGAACAACTCGACCTGGTCCGCCCCGAGCATCGGGATGAGGTCACCGGCAATGCGCTCGGCTTCGGCCACCGTCGGTACCGCAACGAGCACCGGCCGAATCCCTGCGAGGCGATGGACGGCGGCGGCGAAGATCGGACGGGCGGCTTCAGGAACCGCAACGACATCGGCCCGGCCGGAGGCGACTTCCGTCACCGCATCGTCGTGCGCGAGCAGTCGCGGCAACGCAGCGAGGGCAGGCTCGGACATCACGACACTCTGGCCGACGCGGCTCACGTGGAGCGAACGGTGGTGCCGTTCAGCTGGTGTCTCCGATCCGCGCACAGAGGTCCCAGTCCCTCCCAACTACCGAACCGGCTTTCCGCTCTTGGCCTGCGGGCCGGGCCGCGTGGGCCCTCGGCTACGGACGGTCGACGGCGAGGCGATCCAGCATCGCGGTGGTGCTGTGACCTTCGGTCATCGGGGCGCGCAGCACGCGTCCGCCCCACGAGCGCACCTCGTCCGCACCGACGATGTCCTCGTCGGCGTAATCCTCGCCCTTGATCAACACGTCGGGCCGAATCGCTTCGATCACGGCCAACGGTGTCTTCTCGGCGAAGAGCACGACGGCGTCCACTGCGGCCAGACCGGCGAGGACCTGCGCCCGCGCGTCCTCCACGTTGACGGGCCGGCCGCTGCCCTTGAGCTCACGCACCGACGCGTCGGTATTCAACCCGATGATCATCCGATCACAGTTGCGCCGGGCCCAGTCCAGATACGTGACGTGACCGGCGTGCACCAGGTCGAAGCAACCATTGGTGAAGCCGATCTCGTGACCTTCGTTGCGCCACCGCGTGACCAACGCCACCGCCGACTCGAGCGACACCAGCTTCTCGTGCAACGGCACCGGCGCGCCGCCGGCCGGCGTGAGTGCGGCCAGCAACTCATCCTGGCGGATCGGTACCGTGCCGGTCTTGCCGACGATGATTCCGGCTGCGAGGTTCGCGAGCACAGCCGCGTCATGCGCATCCAGCCCGACGGCGATACCCGCGGCCAGCGTTGCGATCGCGGTGTCGCCGGCGCCGGAGACGTCGAAGACTTCACGAGCTCGGGCCGGCACGTGCCGGGTCCCGGTGGCGTCCACCAGCGAGATCCCTGCCTCACCGCGTGTCAGGGTCACGAACTCGAGGTCCAGCAGGCCCCGCAGGCGGGTCGCGGCCTCGGTGAGTTCGAAGGCGTTGGATGCCGACACCTGGGTGGTGGCCGCCAGCTCGGTTTCGTTGGGCGTGACGGTGGTG
The DNA here is from genome assembly GCA_031363005.1 of Acidimicrobiia bacterium. GTDB lineage: Bacteria > Actinomycetota > Acidimicrobiia > IMCC26256 > JAENVU01 > JAENVU01. The sequence continues at coordinate 13,532 of JANLTQ010000351.1, forward strand.
GCGCCGCGGTACTTG
>JANLTQ010000352.1:0-5206 GCA_031363005.1 Acidimicrobiia bacterium
CAAACCGAAGGGTCGCAACGTCGGTATGCGCGTGAATCACGTCGAAGTCCGCAGCGCGCTGGTACACAGCTGCCAGCATTTCCAAATGCATCCTCGGAGCGACCTCGAGCATTTCCGTCCGGGTCATCCGAGTCCGCAGCGGTTCGGCGACGGTCGGGACCAGTTCGGCCTTCGTCTGCGAGGTGCCGGGGGCAAACAAGGTGACCTCATGCCCGCTCGTGACGAGCTCGTCACACAGCGCGCCGATTACCCGTTCCGTGCCTCCGTATCCGATCGGGGGAACGGCTTCGTACATCGGCGCAATCTCGGCGATCCTCATTGCGTACGCCGTTCCGATTCGGTCGTCTCCACCTTGAGTACATGCCCGAACCGCACCAGGTACGTCTCCGAGCACACATCACAACGCTGGGGCCTCCGTTGGGCGCTGAGCGCGCTTCCACAGCCTGGACACGTCACTGTGAAAACCCCGATCGACATCTCGCTCCGTCTCGTTCGCATCTCGGTCACGAAGGTCATACCCAACCGTGCGGCGTCTTATGCACCGCGACGCGTGTTCACGTGATGGACATACGTGGACCACTCGACCGGGACGCCTCGGACGTTCCCGCCTCCAAGCCCCACGACGTCACACTGGTGGACGGTCGGACCTTCGCCATCAGCGACGTCGCCGGTGACATGTGGGATGCCACCCACGGGTTGATGCACGACGACCTGCGTCATCTGTCCGAGTTCACCGTGCGCACACCCGGGCGGGAGATCGAGATCCTCACGGGTACTGCGGTGTCGCCGTTCTCCGGAGCGTTCGTGCAGCGGCTGCGTTTCGACCACGAGCCCGAGGGCGACGCCTTACTTATGGTGCGGCGCCGATGGATCGGTGACGGACTCCGTGAAGACATCGAGCTCGCCAATCCGACCGGGACCGCCGTCTCGGTCGACGTCACCCTCCGCGTCGGCGCCGACTTCGCCCACCTGTTCGACGTGAAGGCCGGCCACGGCAGCGAGCCCGGAACGCTCGTGGCCGATGGTGATGCCTGGATCATCGTGGCGCCGAACGACCCGCACACGGGGACTCGCGTCGAGTGCCATCCGAAACCCGACCTCGTGGATCTTGCAATCGGCACGCTCGTCTGGCGCGTGGACCTCGAAGCTCGGGCCAGCGTCGAGTTGTGCCTCACCGTCGAGCCGATCGTGGACGACATGCGTGCCGACATCCAGTTCCCCTGCACCATGCGCCCCAACGACGCGATCCCGCTCCGGCGACTCCACTCGTGGCGCGAGTCGACCCCTCGACTGCGCTCGACCGACACCCGCCTGAGCACCGCGTTCGATCAGGCACTCGCGGATCTTGCGTCGTTGCACATCGTCGACGATGCCCACCCGGATCGCGTGCTGGTGGCCGCCGGCGCGCCGTGGTTCATGACCGTGTTCGGACGCGACTCGCTGCTCACCGCGTGGATGACCCTTCCGTTCGACGCATCGCTCGCGCGCGGCGTGTTACTCACCCTCGCCGATCTGCAAGGCACGATCGACGATCCCACCGCAGACGAGGAGCCGGGCAAGATCCTCCACGAACTGCGCCGCCACGGCGGCGGAGGACCCTTCGCCACTCGGAGCCGGTATTACGGGACCGTCGACGCCACGCCCCTGTTCGTGATGCTGGCCGCCGAGGCATGGCGGTGGGGTGCGCTGACTGCGCACGACCTCGAAGCGCTGGGACCGGCCGTCGATCGCGCCCTCGATTGGCTCGAGCAGTTTCTCGATGACGAGCGATTCGTTTCGTACGCCCGACGCGAAGCCAGTGGGCTCAGCAACCAAGGCTGGAAAGATTCGTGGGACGGCATCAGTTCGGCCGGCGGCGGAATCCCGGATGCACCGATCTCGCTCGTCGAGGTCCAGGGCTACACGTTTGCCGCGCTCGTCGGCGGCGCCGACCTCGCGGGACCAATGGGACTCCGTCATGATCGAGCCGCGCTCGCTCGACGCGCCCAGCGCTTCCGCGATCAGTTCAACGCAGCGTTCTGGGACAAGCGGGGGTACTACGTCCTCGGTCTCGACGGGTCCGGCCGGCCGATCGACGCGCTGACCACGAATCCCGGTCATGCACTCTGGGCTGGGATAGCAGACTCCGAAGGTGCGAACCGCTACCTGGACCTGGTCATGGGTTCGGATCTGTGGTCGGGATGGGGCGTGCGCACGCTCAGCGAGAAGATGAGTCGGTATCACCCGCTGAGTTATCACAACGGCTCGGTGTGGCCGCACGACACCGCCATCGTCGCCGCGGGAGCGGCACGCTACGGACGCTGGGATGTGGTCGACGCGCTGGCGGACGGCGCGCTCGCCGCCGCGTCGCATTTCGCGGGTCGGCCCCCCGAGCTGTTCGCCGGCTTGAGCCGGACCAGCGTGCCGGTGCCGGTCCCGTATCCCTCGTCCTGCTCGCCGCAAGCCTGGTCGTCGGCATCGATCCTGTTGCACGTGCGCTCCGTGGTCGGACTCGACGTCAATACCGACCGCGATGCGATGGTCGTCACGCGGCCCACGCACGGCGCCGACGTCGGGCTCCACGGACTCGTCTTCGCCGGCGAGGACTGGGACTTGATCATCAACGAGGGCCGGAGTCAGTTCACGCGCCACCGGGAATGAGTCGGGGGGCGAATCGTCGATCCGCCCCCCGAGCCGCACTCCGCTCCGCTGGCTCGTGACGGGCACCCGCGCCTGCCGGGCTCGTCACGAGGATTCTTTGCGATAGCCGTTCCCTCGCAACAGCTGTGCGAGGTGCGCAGCATTCGTCGCCGCCATCTTTGTCGCTTCGCGGGTCTTGGCCGGGCGGTGTTCGAGATCTTGGTAGTCGACCTTGTGCATCGCCTCGCCAACCCAGTACGTCATACCGTGCGCGGGGATTGTGAAGCCGACGTCGTTCAACCCCTGGAACAACATCGCGCCGGCGTTGTGGGCCCCGTCCTCGTTGCCGACAACCGCCACGACGGCGACGCGGTCGTAGGCAATCGGCCGGTCGTCGTCGGCAGTTTCGCCGAGGAAGGCATCGAGACGTTCCAGGACTCGCTGCGCGTAGCTCGAAGGATGGCCCATCCAGATCGGCGTGCCGAGCACCAAGATGTCGGCCGCCAGGATCTGGGAACGCATCGCCGGCCAACCGTCGCCGTCGCCTTCGTCCGAGGTCACGCCGGCGAGGACGCCAGAAGCCGCGACCCGAAGGATCGGACCACTCCTCACTCCGTGGGCACGGAGTTCATCGAGTACCTCCGACACCAACGTCTCGGTACTCGAACTGCCCGACGGTTTGAGGGTGCAGTTGAGACCAATCGCGGTCAGGGATCCTGACGTCGCTGTCGAGGTCCCGCTGCTGTCATCGGCCATGAGTGCCTTTCGAGATGGATACGGAGCCGTGTGCGCCGAGCCATGTGTACCCAGCGCTCGCAAGTGGAAACGTGTTTCGGCCACTGGTGGCTCCCAGGCGCGTTTTCGCGACTTTCTCTGCGACGCATGGTTCGGATCGGAGTCGGGTACACCCCGCGGAGCGACGAACCCCCTCCCTGGGAGCATTCATGCGACTTTCGAAGATGTTGCCGGCCTTCACCGCCGCCACCGCCATCACCGCGGGTGTGCTCGCCGCGCCGCGCGTCCTGACGGACCTCCACTGGCGTCTGCACTCGGCCGCCCGCGCGGACTCAGACGCTTGACTGGCCGCTCTCTCGATCCCTACGTCAAACTTTTCCGAAATTCACTCTGACGGTTCGTCGCCACGGAGAGTGAGCATGCCCAGGGTATGCAGGGAACCAGCCACAGTGGACGCGCATGGACTTCTACCCGAGGGGCGCACACCGTTCGCTGGGTCGTGGTGTCATCCGCGATCGCGTTGAGCATCTGGTCCCCAGTCTTTTCCACGGGCACCAGCGGTCGCCCGGTCTCGGTGCTCATGGTCCGCGCCGAACGCCCCGTTCTCGAACGGGGTAACGAGACAACGGTGCTCGCACGAGCAGTGGTTCGGCGCCCGGGGATCCCGACACCACCTTCGTTGACCACCGCCATTCCGACTCCCAAGCCGGTGCCCGCCCCGTCGATCATCGCAGCCGCTCCGGCACCGCCCGTCGCTTCGGTTGTCACCGCGGTCAGGACCACGTGTTCGGACGCACTCGCCTATCTCGCGTCCCACGCGGCACCGGACTTCGTCGCCAGTTGCGGACCCGGCAACTCGATGGGTCGGTACGGATACACCTGCTGGAATGTGGCACCGCAATGCGGCAACGGTGGCCGCGTGATTCACATCGCCTGTCCGGCGCCGTTCGTCTACCAGAACGAAGCGCACAACAGCTGGGCGCTCATCGGTCAACGCTCCGGGATCGATCCGTACGGTCAGGGAAATCGGGCGGAACAAGCCTTCTGCGACCGCTACCGCTGAAAGCGGCTCCGGTGATTCTTCAGTCGAGGACGGGTACCACCCGGCCGGCGCGGTCGCTCACTCGTCCGAATCGATCCGGAGTATCAACAGTGCGATGTCGTCGTCGCGCTCGGCCAGCGGCAACTTGGCTTCGATCGAATCGCCCAGTGCTTCGGCGACGCCGTCAGCCGAGGTACCCGATTCTGCGGCCGCTACCGCCATTTCCAGCATCGCCTCGGGCGAGACGTCGTGCGGCGGCGCGAGGTCGGTGACTCCATCCGTGTAGAGGACAACCGAATCGCCAGGCGACAGCTTCGTCGTGCAGGTCGTTGCTTCCGACTCGGAGAACGCACCGAGCAGCGTGCCGGGGGTTCCCAGCAACTCGTTCGAACCATCAGCCCGTCGGAGAATCGGCAACGGGTGGCCGCCGGCGGTGACGTCGAGCACAACACCGTCGGCGAGGTGGCGGAGTTCGCAGTACGCGGCGGTACAGAACGTCGAACGATCGGACCGCCAGATGGCCTGGTTGAGTTGGCGCAGCACCTCTTCGCCAGACGCGCCGGACCACGCGGCGGTACGGATCGTGTGCCGGGCGAGCCCGGTGAGCGTGGCCGCGCGCGGCCCGGTGCCACAGACATCGCCGATCACCACTGCCCAGTGATCGGCGCCCACCTCAAAGACGTCGTAGAAGTCACCCCCGACTTCTGTCCCCTCACCTGCGGCCCAATACCGCACCGCCACCTCGACGCCCGGAATCGGCGGCAAGGAGCTCGGAAGCAAACTCGCTTGCAGCGTGGTGGCGATGAGGCG
>JANLTQ010000355.1:0-1890 GCA_031363005.1 Acidimicrobiia bacterium
TCATAGGCGATGACCTGCCCGTATGTCGCTCCAGACTGCGCGTAGACGATCCGGTTCGACGTGCCGCCAAGACCCACCGGGACGCCGACCGACTCCCGAGATGCCAGGAGTGTTCCGGTCCGCAGATCCACGGTGTGGATATTCGCAAAGGTGTCGTGCAGCACCATGACGTCGCCCGAAACGGCAGGCGAGTCGGCCATGACCACGGTTTTCGGCAGTTCCATGGACCAGGTCAGCTTGCCCGTCGCCGCAATCAGGGAGGCGATCCCGCCGATTTTGTCGACGAAAATCACCGAACGACTTACGACCACGGGTGCCATCGACTCCTCGAAGCTCGCCGTCATCGGCGTTTTCCACACCTGGGTTCCGTCGGCGACGGAATAGGCCTGCACGGATCCTTCGTCGGTCCGGCCGGTGCCGAGAATCAACAGATCACCGACGTACACCGGCACGCCGGTATCGCGACCGAGGCTGGCACTCCAGCGAACCTGGCCGGACGCGGCATCGAAGACCCGCAGCGTCACGTGCTCGCCGTCAGTCGTTTCGAGCGCCGCGGTGCCGCTCCGATCGTCGACGGCCCACCGACCGCGTGGCTCACCGTCGACGTGCACCGACCAGATGGTTTCGCCGGTTGCGCCGTTGAGCCCGACGACTCCACCGAGTTTCGAGGCAACGACGGCAACCTCGGCGCCGCCAACGTGCGCGAGACCGACCGTGCGACCCAAATCCTTGCCACTGTCGAGTTCGATCTTCCACCGAGAGGCGCCAGAACGACGGTCCAACGCTTCGAAGCCGTCCGTGGCAGCGACCAGCACGGTGGTCTGATCCGCGGCGATGAACGGCTCCGCATCCTCGACCTCGGTCTGCCACCGTTCGGTCCCGGTTGTTGAATCAAGATCCGTGACCTGGTACGGCCCGACGACGAAGGCGTCCTCGCCGTCGACCAACAGTGCGGTGGGATCGGAGACCAGATCGTGCGACCACACGCTGGCGAGGTACTTGGGCTGCCGCGGCTCGAACGGACCCTTGCGCCCGATCCGAGAACTGGCGGCTGCGCTCGGACGGGCCGAGTCCGCCTCGCCGAGGACGCCAAGACCGGCGACCGAGACCACCGCCGCCAGCACGACGGCGCCCGCCCCGATCAGATTCCGTCGCGACGGTCGTGTCGGCCACGACCGTTCACGAACCGTGGTCGATCCGGGTCGTCGCGGGACGGGTGGGCTACTGGTCACGGGTTCGATGTCCCAATCAATGGTCATGTCAAGACCTCCATGTCTTGTGGCGTTCAGAATCGCTGGATTGGAGTGGATGAGTTTCGGTCGGATCGTTGGTCAGCCGAGGGGCGCCCCCGGCATGGGGATCCGGCCGTGGGCGATGTTCGACACGGCGTGACCGAGGTTGAGCTCGACCCGTCGGATCAGGACCGGTTCGACCGCACCGCGAATCCCCTGCAAGAGGCCGACACAGCTCGGCGGTCGCTGCTCGAGGGCGAGCCGGACCTCACGCATCGCGTCGGCATCGGTCACGATCGCCGAGTGGTCGCCGATGCCACCGGGATCCACGGTCACATGACGGGCGCCCGGAGCTTCGGTTGCACTGCCCGGCACCACGAAGTCGTCGTCGCCGGCGATCGAGGTCATGTCCACGTGATCCGGCAGCGGTTCGTCCCAGAGGTTGTTGATGAACGAGGAGTCCTCGGCGAGTTGCCGGGTCGAGCGACCGGCCGACGGTGGCATCGCACCGCCGGCGGCGGACTCGGCCCAGTCCAAGAGCCGACGGCCGTCTTTCGCCGTCCGGATCTCTTTCGCGATGCTCGCCGCCGGAGCACCGCGATGCGGCGACGACAGGCTGACGAAATTGCCGAGTGGTGGCAGCGTCGGGTCAGCCGGG
>JANLTQ010000459.1:0-4213 GCA_031363005.1 Acidimicrobiia bacterium
CGTCCATCTGCCCGTGGTACCAACCGAAGTAGAAGTGCGAGTCCGTTCCGCCGCTACCCACCCCGGGGAAGACGCCGGAGTGCAGGTCGACGAAGCGCGTCGTGTCGGCCTTCCGGATGGCGTGGGCAACCGAACGGTCGAGGACGTCCTTGTTCCACGACGGAAGGAACATGCTTGCCGCCACCCGGGCACCGGCTCGCGCGGTGACCGGTTCGCCGGGCTGGAACTCGACCGCCAGCGGTTCATTGTGCGCGCACCACATCGCGATGCTCGGGTGGTGCGCGAGCAGATTGACCATCTCACCGGCTTGACGAGTGGCTTGCTTTCGTGCCCCGCGTCCGTACCCCCACTGGAGCGGAAAATCTTGCCAGAGCATCAGACCCGCGGCGTCGGCTGCGTTGTAGAACTCGGGTCGCGTCACGTGCCCGTGCACGCGGAGGAAGTCGAGGTTGGCGTCGACGGCCAGCTGGATATCGCGTGCGAGCATCTCGGGTGTCGCTTCGGCGAGCGCCATCACCGACGGACCCTGGTTCGCGCCCATCGCGAAGATCGGCTCACCATTGACGATCCACTGCCAATCGTCGACGGTGACGTCCCGGAACGCCGTCGTCAATCGCCGGTGGTCGCTCCGAACGCCATCGACCTCGACCCGGACCTCGACCGTGACCCGGGGCTGATCGCCGTAGCGCCACGGCCACCACCGCGGCGGTTGATCGACGAAGAGCGGAAAGGAGATGGTTGTGCCGCGTTGGGTGAGGTCGACGTCGGCGACGTGTTCGCCGAGCACGTTCCCGAGCTCGTCGGTGACGCTGGCGACGAGGGAGACCGGTGCCTCGGTGGCGATGCTCGACGCGGCGGCGACCTCGCCGGGATCAAGGGTGACGTCCAACTGCAGGGTGCCGCGTGTGGCGGTGGCCTCGGTGCAGAGCACCCGGAGCCAGGAGATCCGGACCGGCCCGGTGTCTCGGACGCGCACGGGGCGCCAGATCCCGCCCGGATTCCAGTCCGGGTCGAGATTGTCCCAGTGCGAGAACACACCCGTGATGGACCGTTTGGCGCTGCGATCGGTTTGCTTCGGGGACGCCACTTCCACGGCGAGAGTGTGCGGGCCCTCGCCGATGGTGCGCTGCGCGTCGGTGATCTCGAACGTGTGAGGGAAGAAGTAGCCCTCGGTGGCGCCGAGGTAGAGCCCGTCGAGCCAGACGTCGCCGAGGTAGAAGATCCCGTCGAACGACAGGAACCGGCGGTGGTCCGCCGCCAGATCTGTTCGTTCGAACCCACGTCGATACAGCAGTGGTCCGTCCGCGGTCGCGAACGCCTCGGTGCTGCGCCAATGATTCGGCACGGCGATCTCGGGCCAGTCGGACACCGAGAAACCCGGCTCGACGAACCGGCGGGCGAGGTCGCCGTCGTCCGCGTGCGCCCGCCACGAACCGGAGAGGTCGAGCGGCGACGGGTCCGACGGTTCCAACTCCGGCATGGCGCCCGACACTAGGACCTGTCGTGCTGCCCGACGGGTGAGTCGGGCGACGCATCGGGAGGTGCGCATCTGGCGCCGTGCACCTCCGTCAGACTCAGGAGTGTGGCGGAGCTTCCTGATCACGGCGAGATCGACGTCGTCAACCTTCTCGGCATGGTCGCAGTCGCATCGTGGACGGTGATGGGTGATCACCTCGACGTGGCGCTGAAGACCGCGCGGTCCTTCGGAATCGCGCGCAGTGATGCCCGACGATTGCTGGTGGCGGTTGCGCAGGTCGCGCGGACGGCCGGGTGTGGCCGCGTCCGACTCCGCACCAACGATGCGGTGGTGCGATCGATTGCCCGCGCCGAGGGATTCACGGGCGATCTGCGGGCCGATCTCGAGCGCGCGATTGTGGGTTGGGAACCGGGACCCGACGGTGCTGAGGTCCTCGACCAGGGGTCGAAAGCACGGGATCACGGGGCAATCGCCGCGGAGCTCCGCCGCCTCCTTCCCGACACGACGGTCACGATCGAAGTCGGTGGTCCGCTGGCGCGCCTTGCTTGGCGTTCCGAGACGGGGATGGCGGGCTGTGCCCGCGTCGTGGCCGTGCGAGGAGCACACCGAACTCACGTCGTCACGCCGCTCGGTCCGGAGCTCATGGTGGAATCACTTGCGGCTGCGCTCGACACGCTGCTGGCGCTGTTCGCTCGGTTCGCCGCGGTGGCCGGACAGATTCCGCCCCTGGTGTTCGGCATGGCGGCAATGGAGATGGTGCTCGGTCACGTATCGGGCCAGGCCGGCGGCGGTCGCATCACGATCAATCCCGCGCACGTCCGAGTCGACGCGGTGGAACTGCTGATGGATCAGTACGCCGCCGCCGAGTCCGGGACACCGTCTCGGTTTCGAGCGTCAGCCCGCGCTTCGGGCCGGGCGTTCCCCGTCGACAAAGTGGTCGCCCACGAGGTGGGACATTGCCTTGATGCTCTGGCCGGCGGCGGTCGGATTGCCGATACGACGGCGTTCCGGGTCGCGATCGGTCATGCGCTGGGCGTGGCGTCGGTCGAGTTGGCGCTACGCGGCCGGGCGGTCGATTCCCCACCCGAGTGGCAGCAGGCCCACGCGCGGCTTATCGAACAGATCTCTGACTACGCCACGACCAGTGGCGTGGAACTGTTCGCCGAGATCTTCGCGACGTGGTGGTCCGGGAGTGAGGGACCGGTGGTCGAGGCGTTCGATCACATGATGAAGGAACGGTTTCCGGTTCGCTGACCGCTGTCGCGCGGAATGGTCGCCGGCTCGCGTTCTAAGGTGCGCGGCGAACCCCCGTGAAGGAGACCACCACATGAGTCGTGCCGGCACTCTTGGAGAATTGCGCGCATCGGGCTGGGAATCACGCTCGGTCATGGACGAGTTGCGAGCGAATGCCATCAAGAAGGTCGCGGCCGGCGAGCCGCTCGTCGACGGCGTCATCGGTTACGAGGACACGGTCCTGCCGCAGCTCGAGAACGCTCTGCTCGCGGGCCACGACGTGATCTTCCTCGGCGAGCGCGGTCAGGCCAAGACCCGCATGATCCGGTCGCTCACGAACTTGCTCGACGAGTGGATGCCGATCGTCGGAGGGAGCGAGATCAACGACGACCCGTACGCGCCGGTCTCGCACCACGCGCGACTGCTGATCGCCGAGCGTGGTGACGAGACCCCGATCGAGTGGGTCCACCGCGACCGTCGGTTCGGCGAGAAGCTGGCCACCCCCGACACGTCCATCGCTGACCTGATCGGTGAGGTGGATCCGATCAAGGTGGCGGAAGGTCGCTACCTGTCGGACGAAATGACGATTCACTACGGGATGGTGCCGCGCACGAACCGCGGGATCTTTGCGATCAACGAGTTGCCGGACCTGGCCGAGCGCATCCAAGTTGGCCTGTTGAACGTCCTGGAAGAGCGTGACGTTCAAATCCGCGGGTACAAGATCCAACTCCCGATCGACGTGATGCTCGTCGCGTCTGTGAACCCCGAGGACTACACGAACCGCGGCCGGATCATCACCCCGCTCAAGGACCGCTTCGGTTCCCAGATCCGGACGCACTATCCGCTCGACGTCGAAGTCGAGATGGATGTCATCGAGCAAGAGGCCCGTCCGCTCGGTGCGGACGGACTCGTCATCGCGGTACCGGACTACATGACCGAGATCGTCGCCGAGATCAGCCAGCAGGCCCGTCGATCGCCGAACGTGAACCAGCGATCGGGAGTGTCGGTCCGCCTCTCGATCGCCAACTACGAGACGATGATCGCTAACGCGATGCGTCGGTCCTTGCGCGCCGGTGAGAAGGAAGTGGTGCCCCGCATCAGCGACCTGGATGCGCTCGTCGCGTCGACCGCCGGGAAGATCGAGATCGAGACGGTGGAAGACGGCCGAGAGGGCCAGGTCCTCGACCGGATCGTGAAGGCGTCGGTCTTGGAGGTGTTCCGGTCCGCGGTCCCGGCCGAGCAACTCGGCGGTCTGGTGAGCGCGTTCGAAGACGGTCGCATCGTGCACACGGGGGCGGACGTCCCATCGTCCGAGTACACGGACTTGCTCACGTCGATGGACGGGCTGCGCGCCGCGCTGGCCGACCTCGGTGTCGGGGAGACGCCCGCCGGGGTCGCATCGGCCGTCGAGTTCGTGCTCGAAGGTCTGCACCTCTCGAAGCGCCTGAACAAGGATTCGATCGGCGGCAAGACCACCTACCGCAGTCGCGGCTGATCGCAACC
>JANLTQ010000485.1:0-5506 GCA_031363005.1 Acidimicrobiia bacterium
CCGAGGACGTGTACCGCGAGATCGAGACGGACGACGAATTCTTCCGGCGCTTCCAATGAGCACCATCAAGCTGCCGACGTTCTTCATCCTCGGCGCGGGTCGGTCCGGGACCACGACGCTGGCTGCGGTGTTGCGTGACCATCCCGACATCTTCATGTCGACGCCGAAAGAACCCACCTTCTTCTCCGCGCCGTTCCAAGTCGTCCGTGACCCCATTCGCTACGCGCATCTGTTCGAGGGCGCCTCCGAGTCGGCGGCGGTGGGCGAAGCGAGCCACGCCTATCTCTCACATCCCGGCGCGGCCTCCACCCTGCGCGCGTTCTTTCCCGACGCCCGCTTCGTGGTGATGTTCCGAAACCCGGCGGACCGCGCGCTCGCGATGTATTCGTACATGCTCGAGAACGGCTACGAACTGCTACCGACCTTCGAACGCGCGTTGGCTGCCGAAGACCGTCGATTTTCGAGCCCGCGCTTCGCGCGCCGCTGCCCGCATTACTTCTGGAACTTCATGTACTACCGGTCCGGACTCTTCGGCGAACAGGTCGCGCGCTACCTCGATCTCTTCCCGCGCGATCAGTTCTTCTTCACCACCCTCTACGACCTTCACCGGCGGCCGGCGGAGGTGCTGGGTTCGGTCGAAGCCTTCTTGGGCGTCAAGCCGCTCCCGATCGACGAGCTCCCCAAGTACGGATCGAGCAAAGGCATCCGCTCGATTCCCGTGCAGTACCTCGAGCGGACGGTCCTACGCCGACTCGCGCGCCACCACGTTCCGCTCATGACGACGGCACGGAACCGAACCGTCCAATGGAACCGGGGCGTGCCCCCGACGATGCTCCCCGCGACTCGCGCCCAGCTCCTCGACCGGTATCGGCCCGACCTCGCCCGCCTCGAACAGCTGACCGGTATCGATGTACTGGGCGTTCAGGCTCGCGACGACGCGGCCGACGAACCGCCAACCGCCTTGGCGTAGACCGCCCGCAGCGCCGCACCCACACGCTCGGGTGCCTGGTCGATGGCAACGGTGCGGGCTGCATCTGATCGGCGTTGCCACTCCGCCGGATCGCGGAACGCTTCGACGAGCGCCTCGGCCAATGCCGTTGGGTCGTTCGTCGGGACGACCCAACCCGCGCCCGGATCCTCGATCGACGCGCGCAGCGCACCGACGTCGGTGACGATCGCGGGCAGGTGGTTCCCGAACGCGTCGTGGAGGACGCCGCTCTGCGATGCGAACGCGGTGTACGGAAGAACGGCGAGATCAGCCGAGCGGAAGAATTCGGCCTTGCGTGCCGGCGTGATCCATCCCACCTCCGCGGTCAGGGCCGGCAACCGCTCAGCGGCCGCAAGCACGGCCCGTTCGAGATCGACGTCGCCGCGTCCGGCGATATGCACGCGAACATTCGCGGCGGCGGGGATCTGTTCGACCGCTTTTAGCAAAACCCTGATCCCCTTGTTCTCGCGCAGCGTGCCGAAGAACAACACGGTGGGCGCGTCGGAGAGGACGCGCCGATCGTCGGCCGCGCGGAACGGCGAGACCCAATGTGGCACCACGTGCACCGATGCCGGGTCGACCGCGAACCGTTCGGTGAGCTCGGCGCCGACATCGGCGTGGTGGACCACGATCGTGCCGCAGACCGAATAGAGCCGGGCCAAAATGCGGTCTTGTACGGCGCGGGGAAACCGTGAACGGTGCGGAACCACGTCGTGGACCGTGGTCACGAGGTTGGTGGTCTTCGCGAGCTGCGGCAAGTCGAAGATGTCCGTGTACTGATTCAGGAAGGCCACGTGACACACATCGAAGCGGCCCTGCTGAACGGTGAGCCGCCGCGCCCGGGCTCGAGCCCGATACGTGGTGCTCCGAGACACGGCCCACCGGATTGATCGCTCCTCGACGGCGGTGACATCAGGCAGATCGGCGCGCACGGTGACCCGGCCCGCGTCGAGACGGGGCACGCCGGGTCGGTCCAGCGCGTGCAGCATCAGAGAATCGTGCGGTCCCGGAGTGGCCAACGCCAACGCGAAATCTTCCTCGCGCGCGAACGGCCAGTACCAGTAGAGCCGCATCGCGTCCTCACTCACCGGCCGGCGCGCATCAACCTGCGTGCGACCCGCACCGGGCGGGCAATCCCGCGGTTGTAGATCGTGCCCATCACGGTGAGCCCGCGTTCGGTCCGGCTCAGCGGCCGCTCGTGGATCAGCGCCGGCTTCACCCATGCGGCCAACGCCTGCCGCCACCGGTCGGCACTGATTTCAGGTGCGAGGAACCCGAGTTGCGCGTGGGTGTACTCCCAATCGGTGGTGAATCGCGGGAAGAGCAGGAACGTGTGCTCGAGATCGTGGCGCGCGACGGTGTAGAGCAGCTCGTACAACATCCCCGTCAATGCATCCCGTTGACGGGTCGCGCGGTTGGTCCCGAGCAGACCGCCCCACGTGTGGAGATTGCTCCCGTACTTGGTGTTCCGGATCCGGCTCGCCGCGGCCACGTCGAGATCGCGAATCGGGATGATCACATGGTCCACCCGTGCCCGACCCGCGTCGAGGATCTCGCCGAGCGTGCGGCTGAGATCGGGCGACTTCACGATCCAGGGAGCATCCGGACCCTCGACCGAGCGCTCGAGGCCGGCGTTCACGCCTGTGTCGATCGGGGCGTCCGGTTCGAACCCGGTGTCCAGTCCGAGATCGGTCAGGACCTGCACTAACAGCGTGGTGCCGGCGCGGCCGGTTCCGGCAATGACCACCTTGCCGGAGTCAGCGTGCGCACCACTCGACACTTCACCGGTCACGCTTCGGGCTCCTGGACGTTCAGCTGATCCGCATCGAACGATGCGTGCTCGCCGCCCCGAAGGTACGCGACAAAGCCATCGGAGTCCGCCAGCAGCGCGGCGCGGGCACTGCCGAACACAACCCGATTGCGCTCGACGATCGCCCGTTCCGCCGGCGCCCGTACCCGATCGAGCACCGACCGCTTCACCCGTCCGAGCCTGCCGGTCAACGGCACCCGTTCGACCGGGGTAGTGACCCGATGCACGCGCGAACCCGCGAGGTCACGTCGAAATATCGACCCACGCGCCACGCCAGCCAAGTGGAACACCGAGTCGGCGTAGATCCCGGCGATGATCGGATGAACATCCACGGCGTTGCTCCGCAGCAACCGACCCCACTCCAGCTGATGCGACCACAGCGCGTAGGCGAATCCGAGACCGGTATCACCCGCCTGGCCCGTCGAGTGGAGGAACCGGCGGAACTCCGGCGTGCGGTCCGAGTCGGGCGAGAAGCTCGGCTCATGACGATCAAGGAACTCCGTGTGCACGAGCAGGCCCGACGGGTGGGGCAGCACGGTGTCACCGTTCTCGACCCGCAAAATTGCTGCAAGCCCAGAGGAGCGAGCCGCGGTATCCATCACCTCGAGCCACGCGTCGTCGATCGGGAACGAGTCGACGTCGAACGTTGCGATCCGATCGGCGCCGTCGGCGCGAGCACGGGCCATCAACGCGTCGAGATAGAACGCGTGTTCACGACTGCCGCGTAGTTCGGTGGGTTCGATCTCACAGATTCGCAACCACGACCGATCCGCCAGCCTCGCTCGAACTGCCGGCGTCACCCGGTTCGCTGCGCCGTAGACCTGAAAGGGCACGCGCGTGTGGCGCTCGATGCGATCGAGATGCAGGTCCAAGATCGGCAGGTCGTCGTCACTCGAGAGGTAATAGACGACGAGTATTGCCAGCGTTCCCGATGGGGTCGCCCCCGCACTCACGGCGTCACCGCGTCACGACATCGATTCTGCAACGCGACAATGCGCGCGGCCGCGTGAAGTGGTGACTCGTACGCCCGTTCCAGGATGACGGGACGATCGTCGTCGGCCTTCGGGTCGACCACGACGCTGACGCAGAACTCCGAGACGGGGGCGACGCCGCCCGGCTTCGAGCGATGCCCCTTCTTGACGCCGACGACGATCCGCGGCCGGTGCGCCCCGCGGTAGAAGTTCACCCACTCGAACCCGCCGTTGATCTGGCGGCGGGCGTACCCGCGATGCGTTGCCGCGACGGCGACCTTCCACCGGGTGCCGTCGAATGACGCCGAATCGATCGTGAAGACGAACCCGACGAGCGCAACCCCGACCAGAGCAACGGCCACGCCGCCCCGCCGGATCACCGAAGTCCCGGGTGCGGTCGTGCCGGAGGCGCCGGCGCCGTGCAGTACCAGGATCCCGATGAGCGGGATCATGGGCAGGGCATAGCGGTCGTAGACCGAGACGCCCGTGAGCATCGCGAACCCGTACGCCAACAGATAGCCGCCGACGGTGAGGGTCAAGCACGTGATCGTTCGGTCCTTCACCGCGAAATCGCGCCGACGCGCTCGCGCCACCAACGCCGCCGTCGACGGAATGGCACTCAATGCGATCACCAGGGCCGACGCGATCGCGATCACGACGAGGAGCGGATACACGCCGGCGGGGAACAGGTCGGGCCGATGGCCGAGGAGTGCGTCGCTCGACAGCGCCCCGTTGGCGTCGACGTAGTTCCCGACGAACTGCTGTCCGGGAACTCGTACCGAGAGCGCGGCGAGCACCACGCCGAGCCCCGGCGCAATGACGAGTACCGCCACCTTCGATGTCCGCCACGCGCGATGGACGATGGCGACGGGATCGGCCAACACCACGACCGGGGCCAGGATCAGCCCGGCCAACCGAAAGAACCCGCCACCTTTGATGACCGTCACCGAGATGCTGTGGCCGTCAGGGAGCGCGGGCACGTAGGTCTTGAGGTTGGGGATCTGACTCCACCCGATGTAGATCGCGGCGCAGGCCAACAACGCCACACCCAGCATCGCCGACAGCTGCGCTCGCGACCGTCGATCCGAAGCGTCGACGCTCGACCAGATGGCGGTCACACCGATCATCACCACCGCCACGATGGCGTACTGGCGTACCGAGAAGGCGAACACCCCGAACGCGAGGGACGCGCCCAGCAGCGGCCGGGAGATCCGCTCGGATGCGAAGGCTCGTCGGGCTATCGCGAGGGCAGTCATGGTCGCGGCGAACGCCGGGATGTCGGTCATGTAACTGACCGTGAGCGGCCCCCAGAGTGGACTCGATCCGAGGGCAAGGGCTACCAACGCGCCGCGCGCGGCCCCGACGAGTCGCCCGCCGAGGGCCTGCGTGGCCACGAGGCCGCCGAAACCGGCCACGGCGACCGTGACTTGGACTGCGGTGATGCTGTCACCGAAAACGCCCACAACGGGGACGGCGGCCACCAACTGTCCGACGAGCGTCATCGAGACCCACGAGTTCCCGTCGAGCACCCCGTGATGGGCAAATCGAAACAGCGTCTGGAGGTAGGACCAGTCGTCCCCTCGCGGGATTCCGAGCGCCCCGAACGAGTGAGCCACGATCAGCGGCACCACCAGGCTGATGATTGCGAGGAGGAGCAGCGCCGTGAGTTTCGACCGCTCACGGCGAGACGCGGTTTCGATCCCGCCGGCGTGTGCCCTCAACCTTGCTCCCCCCGGT
>JANLTQ010000538.1:0-1606 GCA_031363005.1 Acidimicrobiia bacterium
CGAGCACGGCCAACCGCGGGTCGGGGAGGGGGACGATGCCGACGTTCGGCTCGATCGTCGCGAATGGGTAGTTGGCGGCGAGCGCATTGGCCTTGGTGAGCGCGTTGAACAGCGTCGACTTGCCGACGTTCGGGAGTCCGGCGATACCGATGGTGAGGGCCACGGTGCCGAAGCTAGCGGGACGGTCGCACCGAACCCGGATGTCGGACCGTCATGGCGCGATGGCTGAGCTGACCGGGGTCGGGTCAGCCGAGCCGATCGAGCGTGGTGGTGAAGTCGGGCGACGCGGGGTCGAGGTGGCGCGGTGCGCTGACACTCGCGAAAGCCGCGTCAGCGGAGATCAGCGCGTCTGCGCCTCGCCGCTGTGCGGCTGCGGCGAGCACCGCGTCGAATGTGCCGAGGCCATCGATCCGCTCGAACAACTCGAGACCTGCGGTGAGGTCCTCGTGATCGACCACGATCAACGGTGAGAAGAGGTCGGCGTAGCTCTGGGCGAGTGCGGCGGCGTCACTGCGGTCTCGTCGCCGGGCGCGAACGTGGCAGAACTCTTGGATCACTTCGATGGTGGTGCTTGCCGTGAGACGCCCGGCTTCGACTGCGGTGACCAGCGCACGGCACGGGTCGCGCAAGGAATGGTCCGCACCGACGGCGTAGACGAGGACCGTCGTATCGACGACGATCACCCGCGCCGCCCGCGGACTTCATCAAGTTCGTTCCGAAGTGCCGCCGAGTCGGGGACGGGCATCGGCTCTGCGTCGAGGATCCGAGCTGCCGCGGCACTGCGAACGGAGTGGTGCGTGGGATAGGCCGCATCGATGGCGGCGCGAACGACCACCGAGACCGGGACGCGTCGTCGGGTGGCTTCGGCTTCGAGCCGGTGGAGTCGTTCATCATCGATCAGAATTTGGAGCCGATGCGTTAGCATGAGCATGACCATAGCATGCTCATAGGTCTGGTCGGCCGGAGTTCCCACAACTTTGGCGTCCTGAAGTGCTGTCACAGAGCACTACAGGACGCCGAAACGGTGGGGTAGTGGACGAAGAGCTTCGACCCGCGGGTCTGTGGGCCCGGAGCCTGCGTCTCGGACGCATCTCGTCGGTAGATTGAGGAACGTGATCCCAGTCGACACCGATGCCGACGCTGACGCGGCCCTCTTTCACCGCTGGCGTGCGATGAGCCTGGCCGAGCGAGCCGAACTTACGAGCCAGCTCTGTCGCGACGTCGACCGGGTCGCCCGGGCCGGGATCGTGGCGCAACATCCCGACGCGACGCCCGACGAGGTGGCCCGCGAGCTCTGCGGTCGGCGTTACGGCGAGGCTCTCGCCGCCGAGGTGTACGGCACGCCCCGCCGGTCGGGATGACCGAAGGACCCCTCGATCTGCTCGAACGGGTCGCCGCAATGCTGGACGACCTCGGGATCCCGTACGCGCTCGGTGGATCACTCGCCAGTTCGTTCATTGGGGAGCCGCGCTCGACCGTCGACGTCGACATCGCGATCGACCTCGATCCCGCGGCCGCCGAGCGACTGCTGGATTGCGTCGCGGCCCAGTTTTACGTACCTGTGACCGCGGCGCGGGCGGCGATCGCCGCGCACTCTTCATTCAAC
>JANLTQ010000572.1:0-2904 GCA_031363005.1 Acidimicrobiia bacterium
GCTCGTTCCACGACGCCGGCGCAGAAGGCCTGGCCGCGCTCGTAGTGGCTCCGGTCCAACTCGACTCCGAGCATGCCCTCGACGAAACGACCCGCGTCACCGCGCTCGACGTGATGCCGGCGCAGTGCTTCGTGAACCCGCGGGTAGTCAGCGAGCATGTGGGACCCGATGTGTTCGGTGACGAGATCTGCGTGGCCTTCGAGCACCATCGTGAACTGTTGGTTGCGCTCGAGGATGACGCGCTGGGCATCGCTTCTCAACGCGCCGAGCAGGACGTCGGGCCGTTGCGCGAGTTGGGCCATCGCATCGGCGTCAGTCGGGTCGACGTCACCGAATGCGTCGTCGAACGCGCGTGGGTCGAGCTCGAACGCGCCGACGTACTCCGTTGCGATCGACTGCAGGCGTTGCCGGACCCATGGGCGCGTTCGTTGGGCGGCGCGCACGGTCTCGGCGATCGCAACCGCACACCGGACATCACCCGTTTCGATCGACCACTCGGCGGCGAAGCGGTCGATGTTGGGTGCGACGAACGTGATCGTCGGTTCGTGGCCCGATGGCAATGGGAGGTCGAACCGACCCAACGCGTATTGCGCGAGGTAGCCGATCATCGATCCGGTCTGGGCCCCGAGCAGGAGCGGGCCGAGCATTCCCATCATGCTCTGCATCCCCGCTGCGCCCAACGGCATTCCGAGGACGCCGGCAGTGGCGGCTTCGATCGCTTCGTCGTCGGCGTCGTCGAGGTCCGCGGCCATCGCGGTCTGCATGGTGGTCGCCAAGGTTTCGAGCACGGGCCGCAATCCGTCGAGATGTTGGTGGACCCACGTGCGCCGATCGACTACCTCCACGGACAGCTCGAGAATCTCGTGCAGTCCGGTCTCGGTCACCACGGGTCCGGCGACGGTGCGGGCGAGTTCGGTGAGCTCGACGCGGGTCGACGAATCGACGGTGTCGGCGGCACCGTCCTCCAACGCGACCTGGTCGGCCACCTGACGTGCGATCTCCCAGTTCAGAGGGCCGGGCGACTGCAGGATTCGCATCGCCTCGGCCAGGTCGATCTCGGAGAGATCGAACGGCAGGCCGAGGGCCGCGAACGGGTTCGCCGGCTCCGATTCGTCTCCAGCTTGAGGTTCGTCGGCCACGCGACCAGTCTAGGGAAGCTCATGACGCCGTCTTCTGCCGCCCACTCCGAATCCGGTGAACCCATGATGACCGCTGCGATGAAGTCGGTGGCCGTGACCGGCGCCTCCGGGTTCATCGGATCCCGGTTGGTTCCGGCGCTCGCCGGGGCCGGCGTCGAACGAATCGTGGGCCTCGACGTGTGTGAACCGCACCGCAGTGCGCCTGGCTTCGAACATCACTTGGTGGACGTCGCCAGCCGCGAGGTCGAGGCGTTGATCGAGGGCGTCGAGACGGTCGTGCATCTCGCGGGCGTGCTGGATCCCATCTTGGACGACGGCGCGATGGCGCGTGCCAACGTCGAAGGGACACGCCGTCTGTTGGACGCGGCGGCAGCGGTCGGTGTTCGCGCCATCGTCCGGGTGTCTCCGACCACGGTGTACGGCGCCTGGGCGACCAATCCAGTGCCGTTGACCGAGGATGCGCCGCTGCGCCCGAACCCGGGCTTCGGTCCGGCGACCCACGCGGCCGAAGTCGAGCGTCTGCTCTACGAGTGGCAGCTCGATCATCCCGACGTGACGGTCACGATCTTGCGGTCGGCGCCGGTCATGGGCGCGGGTGCCGAGCATCTGTGGGCACGCGTCCTGGCCGGCTGGCGTCGGCTGCGCATCCGCGGCGAGAGTGCGCCGGTCCAGGTGGTGCACGTCGACGACTTGGTGCGGGCGCTGACGCTCGTCGTCGGTGGTGACCACCCGGGAGTGTTCGACGTGGCGGCGCCCGGCTGGCTCGGAGCCGAGGAGGTGCGGGCGCTTTTTCCACGCGGCGCGCTCCCGCCGCTGCCGCTGGATGTGGTCCGGCGGTTGTTGGCGCGGAGCTGGGGTCTCGGCGTGGGGGAGATCCCGCCCACGGTGTTGCCCTACTTGCTCAACCCGTGGATCGTCGCGACCGACCGCATCGAGACGCTCGGATGGCGTGCGACGTACACGAACGAAGAAGCGTTACTGGAGACCCATGACGCCATGAAGCACTCGATCGTTCCGGCACCGCGAACCATGATTGCGATGGCCGGTGCGGCGGCCCTCGGCGCGGCTGGTGGCTACGGCCTCCGCCGCCTCTGGCGGGACTGACGAGGATCAGGCCGCGGTCCGACGTAGGACCATTGCGACTAATTGGTCCGGGGTCTCGGGGACGTAACCGGGGACGCCGAACGCTTGTCCCGTGACGTGGGCCGAAGGCCGATCGCGGCGGACCGCCGGATCGTGGCGGAGGCGAGCGAGGTGGCGAACGAAGCGCAGACCTTCGCGCATCGAGACATTCGACCGGCCGTGTTCGCGTGCCTCGAAGTGGTACGGAACTTCGGCGAGCGAGGTCCAGTGCGACCGGGCCAATACCTCGACGAGCGTCTTGTATCCGAGCGGCGCCAGGTCGACACCCTCGATGATGCGAAGGTCGAAGCCGAACAGGCCGCTGCCGGGATCAGTTGTGAGGCGCAGTTTGGGCAGCGCACCCCGGGCGAGATCGCGGGAGGCGACGGAGACGAAGCGTCGCCACGGTCCTCCGAGTCCGGCATTGTCACCACCGGCGAGGTAGCGCGTGCCGACGACAACGTCCGCCGTCCCGGACAGGAGGACGCGCGCCATGGGGGCGAGTAGCTCGGGCGGGTGCTGGAGGTCACCGTCGATGCACAGCGCATGGCTGCCGCGCGCGTCGGCAAAGCCCGCGCAGAGTGCACCGCCGAGACCACCCGCCCGAGTCCCGGGACGGCGGTGCAGGAGCCGGACAGGTGAT
>JANLTQ010000591.1:0-3533 GCA_031363005.1 Acidimicrobiia bacterium
GTGAGGTCCCGAGCCTGACGAGCGGCCAGCCGAGCGCGTGCCGCGGTCGTGGCCTTGGCGACGATCTGCTTGGCTTCGTTGGGGTGTTCCTCGAGCCACTCACCGAGCTTCTCGTTCGTGGCCTTCTCGACCATCGATCGCATCGGCGTGTTCCCGAGTTTGGTCTTGGTCTGGCCTTCGAACTGCGGGTTCTGCAACTTCACGGAGATGATCGCGGTCAAGCCCTCTCGAATGTCTTCGCCGAGCAGGTTGTCTTCCTTCTCCTTCAGCAGGTTCTTGCCGCGCGAGTACTTGTTGACCGCGTTGGTCAACGCCTTCTTGAAGCCCTCTTCGTGCATCCCGCCTTCGGTCGTCGCGATGTTGTTCGCGAACGAGTGGATGCCTTCGTGGTAGCCAGTGTTCCATTGCATCGCGATGTCGACCTCGGACGTGTCGGTCGAGTCCTCGAACGCGACCACGCGCTTGAAGATCGGTTCCTTCGCGGCGTTGAGGTGCTTCACGAAATCGGTGATGCCACCCGCGTACTGGAAGATCTGTTCGCTGACCGGGTCCACCCGCTCGTCACGGAAACGGATCTCGAGGCCCTTGTTGAGGAACGCCATCTCCCGAAGCCGCTCGAGCAAGGTCTGGGCACGGAACTCCGTGGTCTCTTCGAAGATCTTGGCGTCGGGCCAGAACGTGATCGTGGTACCGGTTCTCTTCGACGACTCCTTCTTCTCGAGCCTGCCGGTGGGCTTGCCGCCCTTCTCGAAGGTCATCTCCCAGCGATTGCCTTCGCGGTAGATCTCGAGGTCGAGCCGCGACGACAACGCATTCACGACCGAGACCCCGACCCCGTGCAACCCACCCGAGATCTTGTAGCCCTCGCCGCCGAACTTGCCGCCGGCGTGCAGCACGGTAAGCACGACCTCGGCGGCGGACTTGTTCTTGTACTCGGAATGGTTGTCGACCGGAATTCCGCGGCCGTTGTCCACGACGCGGCAGCCGCCATCGGGCAGCAACGTGACGTCGATTCGAGTCGCGTGGCCGGCCATGGCCTCGTCGACGGAGTTGTCGACCACCTCGTAGACAAGGTGGTGCAAACCGGAAATACCGGTGGAACCGATGTACATACCCGGGCGTTCTCGGACCGGTTCGAGGCCCTTCAACACCGTGATGTCTTTCGCCCCGTAGGCCACGCGCGCAACACCTCTCATGGTTCGCTGTCTGGTGGTCCGAGTCGGTGCCGGTCGCGGTGTTCCAGGTACGCCATCGGGACGATCCCCCGACTCCTGACCCGCTTCTGACTTCGCCCTCGGACGAGGCCCCGGCCGGCCTCGGAACCACGCCCGTCGAGAGACGGAAAAGTGCTGGTCAGCGAGGCAATTCGGGGTCTGAGGACTCTACCAGAAGGGTGCGACCACACCACGCTTTTCGACGAGCTTTCGGGGTGGTGCAGCGGGGCGTCACTCCAGCGGATCCTCGCCCGCCGTCCCGCCCTTCTGGGAGCGACCGACGACGACCGAGATCTCACGCACCGCGGCCCCGGTGACCCGCTCCGTGAGTGCCTCCACCAGGCCATCGGCGAGGTACCGGAACTGACTCGCCCAGGCGGGATCGTCCACCGAGATCCGCAACACACCGCTGCGCAGATTGACGGGCGCGCTGTGGGCTGCCAGCGATACGCCGACGAGCTCGACCCAGGAATCACGGATCTCGGTGAAGTGGCCCGGCTCGGGTGCGCCCAACTCGCGGCGAACGTGGCGCAGCGCGTCCTCCACCCGGCGAGGACCGTCTCGGTCGCTCACACGAGCGCGCCGTTCTCGATCTGCACCCACGCATCCGCGCGTATCCCCGGCGGCAGCGCACCCGCAGTCGTGATGAGGGTCTGGGTCGCCGGGAGATGCGCGACGAGCGCGGTCGCGCGCTGCGCGTCCAGTTCGCTGAAGACGTCGTCCAACAGCAGCACCGGTTCGACGCCGACGAGTTCTGCGATCACCCGGTGGCCGGCGAGACGTAGGCCGAGCGCGAGGGTGCGTTGCTCTCCTTGTGACGCGTGGTGGCGCGCGTCCAACTCGTCGAGCATCAATGCCCAGTCGTCGCGGTGCGGCCCAACCAACGTCACCCCACGATCCTCTTCGCGTTTGCGCAAGCGCGCGAGTGACGCGCGCATCGCATCGGGGATCTCGTCTCGGTCCAACGGCTCGCCGTGCCACTCCGCTTCGTACCGCGTCGCGAATCCCGGCGCCGACCCCGCCAACGATGTGTACGCGGCTTCGACCGCAGGCGTGAGGCGCGCAATCATGTCGAGTCGACCGGCCACGAGCGCGCTCCCTGCATCGACGAGACGCGCGTCGAGGACGTCGCGCGTCCGGCGATCGTCGGCATCGCGGATGCCCGCACGCAAGAGTGCGTTCCGTTGCTTCACGACGCGTTCGTAGTCCGTGATCACCGCGGCGAAACGCGGCATCGATGCGGTCAGGAGATCGTCGACAAGTTCTCGACGCCCGGCCGGTCCACCTTTGACCAAGGTGAGGTCGTCCGGCGCGAACACCGTGACGCGCAAGTGCTCCGCGAGGTCACGACGACGCGCGACGTTCTGCTTGTTGGCCATGATCCGGTTGCGACCGACGGTGCGGATTGCGACTTCGACGAGAACCGAACGATCGGGTTCCATGATCTCGGCCCGGACGATGGCTTCGTCCTGCCCGGAGCGCACCAGGGCACGATCGGGAACTCCTCGCACCGACCGCCCCGTGGCGATCCAGGCCACTGCTTCCAACAGGCTCGTCTTCCCGTGTCCGTTGTTCCCGGTGATCACCGTGCAGCCGGGATCCAGTGCCAGCTCGATGTGTCGGTAACACCGGAAGTCGGTCAGCCAGAGGCGGCTGAGCTGCACGTCAGCTGATGCGAACGGGCATCAGCAAGTACATGAACTCCGGGTGCTCGACGCTGCGCAGCGTCGCCGGCTTGAGGGGGTCCATGCTCTCGATCTGCGCTTCGTCACCGTTGATCGCAAGGAGGCCGTCGAGGAGGAACTGCGGGTTGAAGGCCACCGTGAGATCAGTGCCTTCGAACTTGGCGTCGATCAACTCGACCGCGTCCGCGCGCTCTTGGGCGTTCGCGGAAAGTTCGAGTCCCGCGGAACTCATCGCGAGTCGCACCGGAGTTCCCTCGCGGCCTTCGCCGACGATCTGCATGAGCCGCACGGCTTCTTCGAGCGCGTCACGCGACACGACGAGGCGGTTCGGATAGCCACTCGGAATCAACTGCTCGTAGTTCGGGAAGTCGCCCTCGATGAGGCGGGTGGTGACCGAACGCGTCTCGTTCGAGAAACACACTTCGCGATCACCCAAGGTCACGTTGATCTGACCCGACGAGAACACGCGCTGGACTTCGTTGAGACCGCGGGCGCCGACGAGAACTTTCTGTCCCTCGCTGAGCATGCCGACACCCTCGAGCTCGCGCACCCCGAGTCGGTACGAGTCGGTGGCGACGAGACGAATCCCAGTAGCGGTCGCCATGATCAGCACGCCGGTGAGAATCGGTCGGGC
>JANLTQ010000596.1:0-3522 GCA_031363005.1 Acidimicrobiia bacterium
CGCCTGGAAGCCGTGCGCGCAGCCGATCGGAACGGTGACCGCCGTGGGGGTGCCGGCATCGAGCGGAATTGTGACGGTGGTGCCGTAGGTCGGGGAACCGACCCGCAGGTCCACGACGACATCGAGCGCCGATCCCGAGACGATCGTCACGAGTTTGTGATGCGCATGCGGTGGGACCTGGAAATGGAGACCGCGCACAACCCCCCGACCGGACCGGGACCAGAAGAGTTCCGCAATGCCGGTTGCACCGAGCGCGACAGGCGCGCTGGCTTGGAAGACCTTGACGAACTCGCCGCGCTCGTCGGCGTGATGAAACAACGGAAGGACGGTGCAGCCGGCAATGGCGGTGGGTTCAGGGATCACGTCGGTCCCGCCGTCGGGCGATCACGGGCGCAGCGACGAAGGCACGAATCACGTCGATCATGTAGTCGATCATCGCGGTCGAGAGTCCCGGGAAACACCCGACCCAGAGGCCCCGTTCGGCGACGGCGTCGGCGTTGGTGAGGTCTCCGACGCGGCGGTGCTCACGACCGGCGAACGCCGGCTGGCGGAGCAGGTTGCCGCCGAACACCAGGCGCGTCGCGATCTTGGCGGCCTCGAGATGCTCGACCAGATCGAAGCGCTCGAAACCGGCCGTCTCCGAGACCAGGAGGGGGAATCCGAACCAGGCCGGGTCCGAGTTCGGCGTGGGGAGGACGATGTCGAGCGCATCCAGATCGGCGAGCCCGTCGTGCAGCCGTTGCCAGTTGGCCTTGCGGGTGGTGATGAATCCCGGCAGCTTGTCCAGCTGCGCGAGGCCGACGGCGGCCTGCATGTCCGTGAGCTTCAGGTTGTAGCCGAGGTGGGAGTAGATGTACTTGTGGTCGTACCCGAATGGCAGCTCACCGAGTTGCCATCCGAACCGGCGACCGCAGGTGTTCTCGGCGCCGGGCGCACACCAACAGTCTCGGCCCCAGTCGCGGAACGACTCCACCACCTTCTCCAGCCGAGGTTGGTTCACGAGCACGCAGCCGCCTTCACCCATGGTGATGTGGTGGGCGGGATAGAAGCTCGTGGTGGCAAGAGCGCCGAACGACCCGACCGGCGCATCGCGATAGGTCGAACCCACCGCGTCGCAACAATCCTCGACGAGCCAGAGCCCGTGGCGGTCGCACAACGCGCGCACTGCGTCGAGGTCGAAGGGGTTTCCCAACGTGTGCGCCACCATCACGGCACGGGTACGCGGTCCGATGGCCGCTTCCAACTGCGTCGGGTCGAGGTTGAGCGTGACAGGGTCGACGTCCACGTACACCGGGACGAGTCCGTGCTGGTACAGCGGAGTGACGGTGGTAGGGAAGCCCGAGGCGCACGTGATCACTTCGTCGCCCGGAGCCAGCGCCTCGTTGCCGAGGGTGATCGACGTCAGGGCCGCGACGGCCAGCAAGTTCGCCGACGACCCGGAGTTACACAGACGCGCCGCACCGGCTCCCATGAAAGCGGCGAATCGAGGTTCGAAGGCGTCGGCGAACCGACCCGTGGTGAGCCAGAAGTCCAGGGACGCATCGACGAGGAGTGCGAGTTCGTGGCCGTCGAACACCTTGCCCGAGACCGGCACCGGCGTTTCCCCCGCAATGAACGGGGACCTGACGAACGCGGCGTCGTAATACTGCGCGACCAGGGTCTGGATTTCGCCGCGGAGTTCTTCGGGGGTCATCGCGGCGTCACCGACTCAGATACGAGCGGTACCACTCGACGGTGGTCGCGAGTCCGGCGTCCAACTCCACGTGCGGCTTCCACCCGAGTTCGCGACGCGCTTTGGCTGCGCTGAGCCACTGGTCGTGGATCTCGCCCGGTGCCTGTCCGAGAACGTTCGGCTCGGTGTCTGGCCGGCCGGCGGCCGCGCACACAGCGTCGTAGATCTCGCGCACCGTGCGCGGGGACTCGTCGGAAAAGTTCCAGCCCTCACCCGCGGCGATCGTGCGCGCGGTCAGGGCGTCACCGAGCGCGAGGTAAGCGTCGACGACGTCGTCCACGTGCAGGTAATCCCGCACGAAGGTTCCGTCACTCCGCAGGATCGGTTGCTCGTCGCGGAGCAAGGATCGGATCGTGCCCGGAACGATGCGTGACCAGTTGAGGTCGCCGGGGCCGTAGATGTTTCCGCAGCGCGCAATGGCGACGGGGACGTCGTAGGTGTGGGCGTACATCTGGGAGATGAGGTCAGCCGCCGCCTTCGAAACTTCGTAGGGCTCGTCGCCCGCGAGGGGCATCGTCTCGGTGTAGGGGAGTTCGTCGACGGTCCCGTACGCCTTGTCGCTCGACGCCACCACCACCGCAGTAGCGCTGGCCACCTGTCGGGCGGCTTCGAGCAGGTTCCAGGTGCCGCGCACGTTCGCTTCGAGGGTGCTCAACGGAGAGCGGCGGGCGGCGCCGACGATGGTCTGCGCGCCGAGGTGATACACCACGTCCGGTGCGTGCACGGCCAGTGCGCGTTCGAGACCGCTGAGGTCTTCGAGGGCACCGCTGACGACGCTGGTCTGCGTCACGAGTCCGCTTCGGTACAACTCCGACTGCGGGTCAGGGTCGAGGACCAAGACCACGACGTCCAGGTCAGCATCGACCAGGCGGCGGACGAGGGCGCTGCCGACCATGCCGGTCGCGCCGGTGACGAACGCCGTGCTCATTCGTCGCCCTCCCAGACGGCCCACGGCGCCTTGCCGGTTTCCCACATCTCGTTCAACATCTGGAACTCGCGGTAGGTGTCCATCGGTTGCCAGAAGCCGTCGTGCTGATACGCGACCAGTTCGCCGGCGGCGGCCAGGCGTTCGAGCGGTTCCCGTTCCAAGATGCAGTCCGGATCGAGTTCGGCGAGGAACTCGCGTTGGAACACGAAGAAGCCGGACGAGACCCAATCGTCGGCTTGGGGCTTCTCGCGAAAGCGCGCCACCGTGGCGTCGGATTCGAGGTCGACGATCCCGAAGCGCGAGAGCGGGCGAGTGGTCGTGACCGTGGCGAGCTTGCCGTGCGAGCGGTGATGCGCGAGCAGGGCGGTGAGGTCGACGTCGGCGAGGCCGTCGCCGTAGGTCACGACGAAGGTGTCACCTTCGAGATAGTGCTCGACCCGCTTCACCCGGCCGCCGGTCTGGGTCAGCTCACCAGTATCGGCGACGGTGACTTCCCACCCGGTTTCGAGATGCGTGCCGTGGAACCGGACCGACGCGTGATCCCCGAGGGTGATGGTCAGGTCGGAGTTCCGGGCCTCGTAGTTGAGGAAATAGTCCTTGATCATCTGGCCGCGGTAGCCCGCACACAACACGAACTCGGTCATGCCGTGATGAGCGAAGAGCTTCATCACGTGCCACAACACCGGCTTGCCGCCGATTTCGACCATGGGCTTCGGGCGGTATTCGGTCTCTTCACGAAGCCGGGTCCCGAGGCCGCCGCAGAGTATGACGACCTTGGGAGCCATGACGGTCAGGGTAGTTGGCGCCTACCGCAGGATCGGACGATGCGGGCCTTCGCACACATTCGGCGCCGACCGCCGGC
>JANLTQ010000603.1:0-1508 GCA_031363005.1 Acidimicrobiia bacterium
GCCGGCGGCCACGGGAGCTCCGGTCACGGTTTCGACTGCGAGCGCGTACGCTGCCAACTGGAGCCGATATTCCTCGACCCGGCGGTCGATCTCATCCGTGTTCGTGACCGGATCGGTCTTGTAATCGACCACGACGAGGCCTTCGGAGGTCCGCACGAGCAGATCGATGTAGCCCTCGATCACTCGCTCCCCCACGGGCGCCGCCACGTACATCTCACGGAACGCGTCACCGGTCTCGATCCCGACGGCCGCCGCGCGGACCATTTCGGCCGCGAGCACTGACCGGGAAGCCGCCGCTACGTCGTCCGCGTGATCAGCGAGGCCTTCGGCTTCGGCGATCGTGGCCGCCAGACCCTCGATGTTCGCGCCGGTCGCGAGATCCGCGTCCTGGAGGACCGCATGCACCGCCCGGCCGAATGCCGTCGCGGAGCTCCCCCGCCGCCACGCGGTCGCCGGGTCGGGGATTTCGGTTGACTCCGAGTCGATGGGTGCACCGAGCCAGCGGTGGCGGAACCCGTGGGCGCTCTCCGCGCCGGAACGCCGGACGTCCGTGGCCGACACGGTGCGGGTCACCCGGCCGGCGTCGAGCAATCTCGACCGGCGGGCAAGCCATTCGGAGCGTTCCTCCATCTCCGCGCCAAGCATCTCCGCGCTCGGGACAGACGTCGGCGTCACCGGTGCGATCAGCGGCGTCGCCATCGGCACCGCGATCGGCACCGCGATCGGACCATCGGTCACCTCATCGATCTCGGACTCCCGCCAGCAGTCCACCGGCGCGTCATGGGAATGGGTCCACGCGAGTTGCGCGAAGGACGCCACGCCTTCGACGTGATGGGTCGCGATTAGGAGGTGATCACGGGCCCGCGTACAGGCGACGTACAGCAGCCGCAGCTTCTCTTCGCCGTCCATCTCGTCCTCGAGATCGGCGAGCCGATCGAATCCGGCGGTCGCAATGTCTTTGCGCGTCGAGACCCCGATCTCGTCGCCGTCCCACCGAACCGCCACACCACGGCGTCGTGCCGATAGGCGCGTGGTCAGACCCGACACCACCGTGATCGGGAACTCCAATCCCTTGGCGCCGTGAATCGTCATGATGCGCACGGCGTGATCATCGGCCTCGGGGAGGATCGGTTCGTGCACCCGCGCCATCTCGGAGCGTTGAAGATTGGCCCAATCCACGAACGCCACGAGGTCGCCGGACTGGGACGCTTCGAACACTCGCGCCTGATCGGACAGGAAGCGGATTCGCCGCCACGTGTCCCGGGCCCGGTGCTGGGCCAGTCCGATGGTGAGGAGGCGCCGTTCCCTGATGATCCAATCGATCAGTTCGCTCGGTGGTGTCCACCAGCGGGCGTCGTGCAATCGCGCCAGGAAGGCGAGCGCCGCCATGACCGGGTGGTCCTCGGGCAGGTCCGGCCGGGGCGCGGTCACGCTCCACGTCCCGCCGGCGTGCGCGTAGGTCACGAGGTCATCGTCTCCGCACGCCAAGATCGGCGACCGCAGCGCGG
>JANLTQ010000625.1:0-3131 GCA_031363005.1 Acidimicrobiia bacterium
CCCGGGTGACGTGCCGAACCTGCTCGTCGCGATGAACCCCGCGGCCCTCAAGGCCAACGTCGGCGACCTCGCGCCCGGCGCGTCGATCATCGCCAACACCGACGCGTTCGAGCCCCGCAACCTCGAGAAGGCCGGCTATCACGCCAACCCGTTGGAGGACGACACCCTCGCCGCGTTCACGGTGTATCCGGTGCCGATGACGAGCATCACGGTTGAGGCCGCGAAGGGCACCGGCGCGAAGCCGCGTGATGCGGAACGGTCGAAGAACTTTTTCGCGCTCGGCCTGATCAGCTGGATGTACAGCCGGCCGATCGAGGGCATCGTCGTCTGGATCGAGGAGCGGTTCGCGAAGAACGCGATGGTTCGCGACGCGAACCTCGCCGCGTTCAAGGCCGGGTACCACTTCGGTGAGACCGCCGAGATCTTCGACATGCCGTTCGAGGTGCAGCCGGCGGCGCTGCCGCCGGGGCGGTACCGCAACATCTCCGGGAACGTCGCCTTGGCCTACGGGCTGATCGCCGCCGGACAGCAGTCGAAACTGCCGATTCTCTACGCGTCCTACCCGATCACCCCGGCATCGGACATCCTGCACGAGCTGTCGAAACACAAGAACTTCGGTGTGCGCACGATGCAGGCCGAGGACGAGATCGCCGCAATCAGTGTGGCCATCGGCGGCGCATTCGCCGGCCAACTCGGGGTCACCGCAACGAGTGGTCCGGGGGTGGACCTGAAGGCCGAAGCCCTCGGGCTGGCGCTGAGCCTCGAACTTCCATTGATCCTCGTGGACGTGCAGCGCGGTGGCCCGTCGACCGGACTGCCCACCAAGACCGAGCAGGCAGACCTGCTGCTCGCGATGTACGGCCGCCACGGCGAGGCGCCACTACCGATTGTGGCCGCGTACTCGCCGAGCCATTGCTTCGATGCTGCGTTCGAGGGCGTGCGCATCGCACTGAAGTACCGCACTCCGGTCATCGTGTTGACAGACGGCTACCTCGCGAATGGTTCCGAACCCTGGCGGTTCCCGGACGTGGACGACCTCCCCGACATTTCGGTGCCGTTCACCACCGAACCGAACCACCTCAACGAGGACGGGTCCACCGAGTTCTGGCCCTACGTCCGGGACGAGACGACGCTGGCGCGGCCGTGGGCGATCCCGGGGACACCGGGGTTGATGCACCGCATCGGCGGCATCGAGAAACAGGACGGGACCGGGAACGTCAACTACGAGCCCGCGAACCACGAGCTGATGGTGCATCTGCGCGCGCAGAAAATCGCCGGCATCGCCAAGGACATCCCCGATGTGGAGGTCGACGACCTCGACGGCACCGCCGAGCTGCTCGTGCTCGGATGGGGCAGTACCTGGGGTGCGATCAAGGCGGCCGCGCGGAGGGTGCGCGCCAGCGGCGGCTCGGTCGCTACGGCGAACCTCGTCCACCTCAATCCGTTCCCACAGAACCTCGGAGCGGTCTTCGCCCGGTATCCCAAGGTGTTGATCCCGGAGATGAACCTCGGCCAACTGTCCCGGCTCGTGCGCGCCGAGTTCCTCGTCGACGCCAAGAGTCTCACGAAGGTGTCCGGTCTGCCGTTCCAGGCGGCGGAGATCGAATCGAAGATGTTGGAGATGATGGATGTCTGAGGCCGTGGCACTCACGAAGAAGGACTTCTCGTCGGACCAAGAGGTCCGCTGGTGTCCGGGGTGTGGTGACTACTCGGTGCTCACCGCACTCCAGCTGTTGATGCCCGACCTCGGTGTTCGGCCGGAGAACCAGGTGTTCGTGTCCGGGATCGGCTGCTCGAGTCGGTTCCCGTATTACATGAACACCTACGGGATTCACAGCATCCACGGCCGGGCTCCCGCGTTCGCAACGGGCGTGGCGCTGGCGCGCCCGGATCTCGACGTCTGGGTGGTGACCGGTGACGGTGACGGGCTGTCGATCGGTGGCAACCATCTCATTCACGCACTTCGCCGCAACGTGAACTTCACGATCCTGCTCTTCAACAACCAGATCTACGGGCTCACGAAGGGTCAGTACTCACCGACGAGTGAGGTGGGCAAGGTCACGAAGAGTTCGCCGTTCGGGTCGCTCGACTATCCGTTCAACCCGATCTCGGTTGCGATCGGTGCGGAGGCAACGTTTGTCGCCCGCACGCACGACCTCGATCGCAAGCACATGCAGGAAGTGTTTCGGCGGGCGCACGAGCACAAGGGCGCGGCCTTCGTGGAGATCTACCAGAACTGCAACGTCTTCAATGACGGTGCGTTCGACCACATCACGAGCAAGGACAAGCGCGCCGACATGCTGGTCAACCTGCGCCACGGTGAGCCGGTGCGCTTCGGAGCCGAGCAGGAGTTCGGCGTCGCGCTCAACGAATACGGCGAGGCGCAGGTGGTGACCGTTGCGGATGTGGGGGTGGACGCGTTGCTGGTGCACGACGAGGCCCGGCACGACCCGACCGTCGCGTTCGCGCTCTCGCGTCTTGCCGAGACGCCCACGAGTCCGACGGCGATGGGCGTCTTGCGTGCCGTGTCTCGCCCGACCTACGAGGCTGAGGTCCAGGCCCAACTCGGCGCGGCCCAGGCGACCCGTGGACCGGGCGACCTCCGGACGCTGCTCGAGTCCGGCGGCGTTTGGGACGTGACCTAGCGCTCGTGGATCTACGCGAGCGCTTCTCCGGGACAGCGGGCCGCCACCCGTGGGAGCTGGTGCGAGCCAACTTCTTCGAGCGGCTGCTCGCCGATCACGGCCTGCTGGCTGCTCGGCGCTGGCTCGACGTGGGAGCCGGCGATGCATGGTTCGCGGTCGAGTTGCTTGCGCGCTTGCCCGCAGATGCATCGATCACTGCATGGGACATCAACTACTCGCCCGAAGATGTGGGTGCGCTCGACGGAGCACACGGCCGAGTGGTGCTTGCGTCCGAACGCCCAACCGAGCGGTTCGACCGGGTGATGCTGCTCGACGTGATCGAACACGTCGACGACGATCACGAGTTCCTCACCGGAGTCGTCGACGATCTGCTCGAACCCGATGGCACGGTGCTGATCAGCGTGCCGGCCTACCAGTCGCTGTTTTCGACCCATGACACCGCACTCGGTCACTACCGCCGTTACACGCCGGCGCAGTTGCGCTCGG
>JANLTQ010000642.1:0-2387 GCA_031363005.1 Acidimicrobiia bacterium
GCCGGTGCTGGTGTTGCACATCCGGGGTACTTCGAAGACCTCGATCCTTCGGTCTTCCGGGCGCAGATGGACGTGCTCTACTTCGGAACCTTGCACGCGGTGCGCGCGGTGCTGCCGGGGATGTTGGAGCGGGGGAGCGGCGGACTCGTGGGGGTGGCGTCGGGGGCGGCACTGGTCGGTGTCTTCGGGTACGGCGCCTACGCGCCGGCGAAGTTCGCGGTGCGCGGACTGATGGAGACGCTGCGCGCCGAATACGGGCACCGAGGCATCTACGTCGGGTGTGCGTTCCCCGGTGACACGCTCACGCCGGGGTATGAGTCCGAGAACCTTCTGAAGCCACCCGAATGCGTCGCGGCATCAGGGGGCATCGCACCGAAGGAAGCGTCGGACGTTGCGGCGGCGATCGTGAACGGCATCGAGCGGGAACGCAAGATCATCACGGCGGACCGAACGACCGCGGCGTTGGCCAAGGGCGGCGCGCCGATGCTGGCGATCGCCGAGCGTCAGATGGCCGCGCAGGTCCGCAAAGTCGCCACCCGCTCCTAGCCGTCGCTCGGCCTCCACGTGGTACGGCTTCACGGTGACGGCTTGACAGGAGCCGACCGGCGGAGAATGGTCGATGGCATGACCGTTCGGTACCGATCGCTGATGACCGACAACGCGCGGTGGGACGGATTCGAGTTCCGAACCTCGGACATCGTGATCAGCACGCCGCCAAAATGCGGCACGACGTGGACGCAGATGCTGTGCGCGTTGCTGGTCTTCGACGGTCCCGAGTTCCCGCGTCCGCTGAGCGACATCTCTCCATGGCTCGACCAAACCGTGCGCGACCTCGACGAGGTGCGCGTGCTCTACCGAGACCAGACCCACCGCCGCTTCATCAAGACCCATACCCCATTGGACGGAATACCGATCCGGGACGATGTGACGTACCTCGTCGTCGGCCGCGATCCACGAGATCTCCTGGTCTCGATGGAGCACCACTGGGAGAACATGGATCTCGACCGAGTCCTCGCGCTGCGCGACCAGGCAGTTGGCAATGACGACCTCGACAGTCTTCCGGTGCGACCACCGGTGAGTGATGATCCGGTCGAGCGATTCCACGAATACGTACGGCAGACCGAACACACCGGCGCGGTCAACCTGCGAGGCGTGCTCCACCACCTCGACACCGCTTGGGAACGCCGCCACGCCGGGAACGTCGCCATGTTCCACTACGCCGACTACAGCGTGGATCTGCCGGGCGAGCTGGGTCGCCTGGCTGGCGTGCTCGGTATCTCCATCACCGAGACGCGCGCTCGTGAACTCGCGGCCGAGGCGTCGCTCTCTCGCATGCGGACTCGCGCGGACGAGGTCGCTCCGAACGCCGGCAAGATCTGGAAAGACACGGCTGCGTTCTTTCGCTCGGGTGGGTCCGGCGAGTGGCGGACGCGGGTGACCAACGCAGATCTCGACGAGTACGACGCGGTGGTCGCGGCCACCGTCGATCCCGACCTTGCACAGTGGGTGCACCGCGGTCGGATCGCAAGCGGGATTGAACCCGCCGGATGACTGATTCGAAGCCGGGCCAGGAGTCTTCAGTGTCAGTCAGCGAGTGTGCGTCAGGAGTCCGAATCCCTCGTGGTTGTGTACGTTGCGCAACGGGTCGCGTTTCGTCATCGGGCCGCTCACGCGGGTCGCCCCGTAAGATGCGCGCTCCGTCCCCCGGCTCAGGAGCACACCATGGCGATCTATGACCACCCCGTGAAGGCCCTCAACGGCGCCGACGCCTCCCTTGGCGACTACCAAGGCAAGGCTGCGCTCATCGTCAATGTCGCCTCCAAGTGTGGATTGACGCCGCAGTACGAAGGGCTGCAGAAGCTCCAGGACACCTACGCGGAGCGCGGCTTCACCGTCCTCGGTTTCCCGTGCAACCAGTTCCTCGAGCAGGAGCCCGGCACGGCGGACGAGATCCAGGAGTTCTGCTCGGTCAACTACGGCGTCACCTTCCCGCTGTTCGCCAAGATCGACGTCAATGGTGAGAACGCGGATGCGCTCTACACCGAACTCGAGCAGGCGCCGGACGTCGCCGACGGCCACACCGGTGACATCCGCTGGAACTTCGAGAAGTTCCTGATCAGTCCGGCCGGTGAGGTCGTCGGCCGCTTCAGCCCGACGGTCACCCCCGAAGACCCGACCCTCGTCTCCGCCATCGAGTCGACCCTCCCCGCCTAATTCACCATTTTTTGTCTGTGGGGTCGCGGAAACCGCAACCCCACAGACAAAAAGTCGCGGCGGAAATGTGACGTGGGGGGTCGGGAATAACCGGTCGGAGGGTGGAGTTGAGTGCATCACCTTCAACTCTTGATCGGAGCCTTCCATGGCCGAACTCGACACCCTCGCCCTGC
>JANLTQ010000663.1:0-2409 GCA_031363005.1 Acidimicrobiia bacterium
CGCCTCTGCGTGTTCGTGCCCGCGTTCGACGGGCTCTACAGCGATTTCGACCGGCTGGTGGGGCACCGCCGGCGGTACCGGAGATCGCACCTCGTCACGCTCGCCGATCGGGCCGGGTTCGAACTCGTCGATGCTCGGTACGTCAACACTCTCGGGACGTTCGTCTGGTGGCTGTTCGCGCGGCGGATGCGCCAGATCCCCACGTCGGAGATCCCGGTCAAGGCCTACGACCGCGTTGCGGTCCCGTTGCTCCGGCGCTTCGAGACCGGTCGGAACCCGAAGGTCGGCCAGTCCGTCCTCATGATCGCTCGCGTTCCGGGCTGATCTGAGCGAAGCTCAGACCACGAAGTACTTGGCTTCGGGGTGAGGCACGATGATCGCGCTCGTGGATTGCTCGGGCTCCAGCTGGAACTCCTCGGTGAGCACCACACCGATCCGCTCCACCTCGAGGAGATCGACGAGCTTCTCTTGGTCCTCGAGGTCCGGACACGCGGGGTAGCCCCACGAGTACCGCGAGCCGCGGTACTTCTGGCGGAAGAGTCCAGCGAGAGACGGTCCGTCTTCGGCGGCGAATCCCCACTCCTCGCGGATACGCCGGTGCCACAACTCGGCGAGGGCTTCGGTCATCTCGACCGAGAGGCCGTGGCAGAGCAGGTACTCCTGGTACCGGTTCTCGGCGAACAGCTCCTGCTCACGCGCGGTGGCATCGGAGCCGACGGTCGCGACGTGGAACGCGGCGTAGTCCGCGTCACCGGATGCGACCGGTCGGAAGAAGTCCGAGATGCAGAGGAATCGGTCCTTCTGCTGGCGCGGGAAGTTGAACCGGCAGCGTTCGGTGCGACGGTCGTCGTCGGACCAGACGATCAGGTCATCGCCCTCGGCGTTGACGGGGAAGTAGCCGTAGGCAACGGCGGGGACGAGCCACCCGAGGGACTTGGCGCTGTCGAGTTCGGCGCGCAGCGTCGGCCGTATCCGGTTCTTGAACTCGTCGTCCTTCTCGCCACTCTCGGGCCGGAACTGCCATTGGTTCCGGAACAGCGCGGTCTCGTTGATGTAGCCGGCGATCTCGTCCAGTGAGACGCCCTTGGCGACACGCGCCCCGAGGAACGGCGGCGTGAAGATCGGGACGTCGGTGGCGACGTCGGAACGTGCGGGCACGTCGACCGGTTCGGTGATCAACTCGCTCTTGCGCGGCGGGAGCTTGCGGCCACCCGGGGCCCGGCCGAAGTCCGGGTCGATCGTGCCGCTGCGCTTCGCTTCGATGAGCGTGTCCATCGTGTGGAGGCCCTCGAACGCGTCCTTGCCGTAGAACAGCCGACCTTCGTAGACCTCGCGGAGGTCAACCTCCACGTAGTTGCGCGTGAGCGCGGCGCCGCCGAGCAGCACCGGGACGTCGGCGAGACCGAGCGCGTTCATCTCCAAGAGGTTCTCGCGCATGATGATCGTGGACTTCACCAGCAGACCGCTCATACCGATGGCGTCGGCCGAGACTTCCTTCGCCTTGTCGACGAAGGTCTGGAGCGGCGCCTTGATCCCGATGTTGTGGACCTCGTAGCCGTTGTTGGTGAGGATGATGTCCACGAGGTTCTTGCCAATGTCGTGGACGTCGCCCTTGACCGTCCCGATGACGACGATGCCCTTGCCGCCGGCGTCGGCCTTCTCGAGGTGGGGCTCGAGGTACGCGACCGCGGTCTTCATGGTCTCGGCGCTCTGGAGCACGAACGGCAACTGCATCTCGCCCCGGCCGAAGAGTTCACCCACCACCTTCATGCCTTCGAGCAACACGTCGTTGATGATCGAGAGCGCGCGGCGACCGCCGGCGAGGGCTTCGTCGAGTTCGCCGGTGATGCCGTCTCGCTCGCCGTCGATGATCCGATGCTTCAACCGTTCTTCGACGGTCCAGCCGGAACGATCTTCCTTCTCGACTGCGCCGGCTTCCACGCCCTCGAAGAGGTTGAGGAGTTCGGTCAGCGGGTCGTAGTCGTCCGTACGCCGGTCGTAGATGAGATCGAGCGCGACCTCGCGTGCCCGGTCGTCGATCTTGTGCATCGGCATGATGCGCGCGGCGTGCGCGATCGCCGCATCCAGGCCTGCCTCGCGACACTCGTGGAGGAACACGCTGTTCAACACGTGGCGGATTGCAGGCTTGAGTCCGAAGCTCACGTTCGAGAGGCCGAGGATCGAGGACGAGCCCGGCAGCTCGGTGGCCACGCGCCGGATGGCCTCGATCGTCTCGATGCCGTCACGCCGGAGTTCGTCCTGGCCCGACCCGAGCGGGAAGGTCAGCATGTCGAAGATCAGGTCGGTCGGGTCGATGCCGTACTTCTCGGTGGCGAGCGTGTAGATGCGCTTGCAGACGCGCAACTTCCAATCGGCGTCACGGGCCTGGCCCTCTTCGTCGATCGCGAG
>JANLTQ010000644.1:0-10093 GCA_031363005.1 Acidimicrobiia bacterium
GTGACGTACGCGTCCGCGCCGGCCTCGATACCGCGACAGATGTCGTCGGCTTCGTACCGACCCGAGACCATGACGACCGGGATCCCCGTCGAATGTTTGGCGTTCCGTATGAGTTCGCAGACTTCGATTCCACTCAGAGCAGGCAGTTCCCAGTCGAGCACGACGATGTCCGGGCGAATTTCGAACACCGCCTCGAGGGCCTGCTGTCCGTCGGATGCGCACGCAACCTCGAACCCTTCCGCCTCGAGGCCCCAGCGCATGATCCGGCGGAGGTCGTCGTCGTCTTCGACGATGAGGATCGTGGTCATGGGGTCGGCCTGTTCGTGAAGGGGTGATGTGCGTATCGGCTCCATCGGCCCCGTCTCGACCTCCGAGATTCTCCGATTCTCAGTGCGGGCTATCAGTGAGCCGGCGCGGTCCACGCTGACACCCACTCGAGGTAAGCACCGGGCGAGACCGTCCGCCGGCCGGCGGACCAGGACCGATACCCTCGGAGTTTTGAGGATTTCGGAGGCGTTGTGGCGGTCACCGGAATGGCCAACTTGGCAGTGAAGGTGTCCGATCTGGACGCGGCCTGTCGGTTTTACGAAGCGGCGGGTGGTCGGCTGCAGGACCGCCAGGAATGGATGGGGGGCGAGCGCGCTGATGTGTTCCTCGGCCCTGTGATGATCACCCTGTTCACTCGCGCGATCTACGAGGACGAGGTCGAGCTGGCCGACGACACGTTCTTGCATCCCGCCTTGTTCACCGACGATCTCGACGCGGAGCTCGTCGGACATACCGTGCTGTGGGGACCGGCGATCGTCGAGGGCGCCTTCGGTCGGCGCCGGATCGCATTCGTCGCCGCGCCCGGCGGGATTCGCCTCGAGTTCATGGAGCAGCTAGCGCCCGTGGTGCCCGCGTGACTTTCAAGCCCTTCGACCGGCCCGTCCGCTGCGCCATTGTGGGTCTCGGTCGGATCTATGACCTCAACGTGCGGGCCTACCTTGACAATCCCGACGCCGAGGTGGTGGCGCTGGTCGATCCGGACCCTGATCGGCGCGCCCAGCGGCAAGTCGGTTGGCCAAATGCCTCGACCTTCGCGTCGGTTGAGGAACTCGCGGCCGCCGGGGTGGAGGTCGACGCCGTCGAGGCTCTGCTCCCGGCCCCGCTGCACGTCGACGGGGTGATCGATCTGCTCGACCATGGGTGGCACGTCAACCTCCAGAAGCCGATGTGCAACACGCTGGCGGACGCGCAACGGATGGTCGACGCAGCCGAAGCGAATGATCGCGTGCTCCGGGTGATGGAGAACTACCTCTTCTACGAGCCATTGGTTCGACTCCGTGAGGCCGTGGCGTCGGGTGCGATCGGCGACGTCGTCGGCTACCACCTCAAGATGGTGGCCAGTGGACGCGGCGGCTGGGACGTGCCGATGAGTAGCTACGAGTGGCAGTTCGCTCAGATGCAGCGCGGGCGCGGGATCTTGGTGTTCGACGACGGTTGGCACAAGCTCTCCACCGCGCTCTGGCTGTTCGGTTCGATCCGCGAGGTGCGCGCATGGATCGGCGAGACGGAAGTCGTTCCCGGGGTCGCGATCGACGCACCGACCACCATCGCGTGGGAACACGATTCCGGTGTCCGCGGCGTCTGGGACATCACCCTCGCTCCGGATCTCTACCTTCGGTCGGACTACTACACCAACGACGAACGGTGGGAGGTCACCGGTCGACGCGGCTACGCCCGCGTCAATCGTTGTACCGGGCGCGGGGTTCAGCAGCCGAGTCTCGAGGTGTACGTCGACGGCGAGATGCGGGCATCGCATGCGCTCGACGATGACTGGGCGAGCAGCTTTCGAGATTCGGGCCGGCACTGGCTGCGTTGGCTGCGCACGGGCGCGGGTCCCTTGCAGTGGGGCGCCGACGACGCGATCCAGGTGCTGCGATTCGCACTCGCGGCCTATGAGAGCAGCGCGGCCGGCGGCCTCGGGGTCGACCCCGCGTCCGTGAGCGACCCGGTGGCGTCGTGACCGCGCCCCCGAAGACTGGGCCCCAGAAGACCGAGGTTGCGATGCACCTGCCGCTGAGCGCCACGCTCGAGGCCGACGTGATGACCATCGCCGGCTGTTCGGTCGCAGAACTGGTCGACCGGTTCGGGTCGCCGCTCCAGATCGTGGACCTCACCGACATCGACGCCCGGGCCCACGGCTACCTCGAAGCACTGGCTGCGCTCGATCGGCCCGCACGAGCCGTCTTCGCCACGAAGGCCCTCCCGGTCATTGCGGTGGTTGCGCGACTCGGTCGGCTCGGCATCGGCGCCGACGTCACGACCGCCGGTGAACTCGCCTTGGCTCGCCGGGCGCAGATCGCGCCGGATCGGATCCTGTATCACGGCAACGCTCGAAGCGAAGACGAACTGCGTGAGGCCGCCGAGCAGGGCGTCGGTCTGGTGGTGATCGACGGACCGCAGGACGTCGACCACTTGAACGCGGTGGCGAAGCGCCCCGTCGACGTGCTCGTGCGCATCACCCCGGGTGTGCCGCCGGCGACCCATGAGTCCATGGCGACGGCCCATCACGGCCAGAAGTTCGGCGTCACGATCGCCGAGGCGCCCGCGGTGTTCCGTGCCATCGACGAGGCGCCTTGGTTGCGATTGCGGGGCATCCACGTTCACATCGGATCGCAGATCACTGCGCTCGAACCGTTCGTCGACGCGATCACCCGAGTGGGTGCTCTCGGTTCGTTCGAGGTCCTCGACGCCGGTGGTGGTCTCGGCGTTCCCCAGCACCACGCGATGCCCGCGCCGGCAACGGCGGACTACATCCACACGCTCGACGATGCCATGCGCGCCGCCGGGTTCGATCCTGCGACCGAACTCATCGTCGAGCCAGGACGTTCGCTCGTCGCTCGCGCGGTCGTCACCGCGTATCGCGTGCGGACCATCAAGAGGTCGGCCGGCCGAACGTTCGTCGCGGTCGACGGCGGTACCTCTGACGACGTCGAAGCGGTGAGTGGTCTCCGCGCCGCGTCGCCCTTTGCGTTGGCCAGTGGCGTCACCTCACCAGTGACGCTCGTGGGTCTGCACTGTGATTCGGGTGACGTGCTGGCGCGCGATGTCGAGTTCGGTGTGGTCACACCCGGCTCGCTCGTGATCATGCCCGGGACTGGTGCCTACACGTTCTCGCTCGCGAACAATTACAACTGCGCGACGCGTCCGGCGGTGGTGGCGGTGGAGGCGGGTGAGGCCCGGGTGCTCGTCCGGCGTGAGACCGTCGACGAGCTGTTCGACCGCCAAGTCGTCGGCGTCGACGCTGGCTAAGGCGCGGTGCTCGTTGTGGGGTCAGAACGCGAGCGAGCCGCCCCACGGGCAGGGTGAGCGGCGGCTCCAACTCGCTTGCGAGAACCATAACGCGTGCGTCAATCCCTCGCTCGTCGGGCGTCATTTGTCCCGAATCCTGCGAGAACGAGGGCCGGGCGTGCCGGTGAGGGAGCAGACAAACCGCACGCGAATTGCGGCCCACACGGTGCGATACGAGCGCTGATTCCGGGCGGTCAGATGAACTGACCGTAGGTACTGCAGAGGCCGAACGCCTCGATGACCACGAGGGCGGCGATGAAGGTGAACGCGGTGGCGCGACGCCAGCCTCCGAGGCGGCGCCCGCCGCTCATCGGCGCCGGCATGTACCAGGCGGGAAGAGTTGACGCGTTGAAGGCGCCCTCGCCTTCCTGGAACGGCCGGGCATCGTCGAGACAGGGTTCGGGATCGGCCGCCAGGGCTTCGGCGGCGAGTTCGTCGTCGGTGATGAGTGCGCCGGCGGGCAGGGTGTCGATCCGGTCATCGTCGACGA
Organism: Acidimicrobiia bacterium; assembly: GCA_031363005.1. Classification (GTDB taxonomy): domain Bacteria; phylum Actinomycetota; class Acidimicrobiia; order IMCC26256; family JAENVU01; genus JAENVU01. Next base: position 3,827 of record JANLTQ010000644.1, read on the forward strand.
GGTTCACGCGCGATCCTCTTCCAAGCTGGGCAGTACGGAAACGATACCGAGGCGGCCGCGGTCGCACGGGCGCAACGACCGCATGGGACCTGCTGTTTCGCGAATCGTTCGATCCGCCGGTTCGGACGTTGTGAACCGGAGTCAGGGCTCCATGACGACCCAGCCGCGCCGTTGGAGCTCGGCGGCGAGGACGTCGTCAGGGAGGCGGCGGACGAGTGCGAGGCGTTCGGCGTCTCGCCGCCGGACGGGTGCCACTCGTGTCGGGGGATCGGCCCCGGGTTCGCCGCCGGCCTCGGCTTCCGCTTCGAGTCTGGCGATGAGCTCGTCCGCTTCATCACGGGTGAACTTGCCGCCGGCCTGGCGCTGATTCAACCCGAGCGGGCCACGGGCGTCACGAAAGTCGACGTGACCCGCCGCAAGGATCAGATCGGTGAGCTGTTGTACCTGTCGGTACGACGCCGGAGGACCGGCCGGTTGACCAAACGCCATTCGGCCATTCTCGCCGCGGCGTGCGACCACGGTCGGGACCGCGCGGGTGGAACAACATCACGGCCGACGGGACGGAGTGGGTTCAGGCGGATGCGCGTCGGCGTGAGCGACGAACCATCACGAGGCCGATGCCCACCGATGCGCCCGCGATGGCGGAGAGCTCGACGGCGTCGGTCCCCGTGAACGGCAGCGTCGTGCGGGCCGCGGTCTTGCCGGCCACGGCGGTCGAGCTGGGGTTGGCCGGCTTGGCCGTCTGCTCGGGGCTGACCTCCGGCGGCGTGCCGCCTGAGGGGTAGGTCGTTGCGCCGGCGACGCTGAGCGGGACGACGGTGCCGACGGCGGCGAGTGCGCCGATCGCCAGGATGCGTGCCACGGTGGAAGGTGTCCGCATGGGTCTCTCCGATTCTGTCTCGGGGCGAGTCGGTCCGGACACGTTGTGCGCCGCGCGGGACTCCACCCGATCACAGCGTAGAAACTCTCCGTCACGCAACGGGGGATGCCTGCGCGCGCTCCGTGACCCCGCGTCGGCCCCCTGCGGTCCGGGCGCCGGCGCGGGTCTGGAAGACTGTCGCACCTGATGCGAGTCGCCGGACCGGTGTTCCACCCTGTGACCAATGCCGTCGGTGCTGTCACCGGCGCGCTGTTTGCCCCTGCGCAGCGAGCGCTCGGGAACGCCGCGCGCACCGCACTTGCGGGCCGGTCATCGGGCGGACCGGACCTCGACTTCGCCACCGAAGAGGATCGCGGTCTCTTCGGGCCGGGCTCGGTGACCTGGAGGGTTCACGCCGATCGTTCGATGCTCATCGGCGGTGTCCGTGCGTTGTTGCTCCAGGTTTTGCACCCGCTGGCGATGGCCGGCGTCGCCCAGCACTCTGCGTATCGCACCGACCCTCTCGGCCGGCTGGCCCGCACCGGGCGATTCGTCGCGGCCACGACCTACGGCACCACGCCAGAGGCGGAGCGGGCGATCGCGATGGTTCGTCACGTCCATGAGCACGTCCGCGGCACCGCATCCGATGGCCGGGACTACACCGCCACCGATCCGGCACTGCTCGCGTGGGTCCACAACGTCGAGGTCGACTCGTTCCTCACCGCGTACCGGCGGTACGGACCGGGATTGAGCGCAACGGATGCCGACCGGTACGTGGCGGAGATGGCAGTGCTCGGTCGGCTCCTCGGAGCCGAGGATGTCCCGGAGACCGCGGCCGAACTCGCGACGTGGATCGTGCGGGCTCCGGACCAGTCGATGACCCGCGAAGCGCGTGATGCGGTCCGGTTCCTGGTGCTGCCGAACCTACCGGCGCGGATGTTGCCGGTATACGGCGTGATCGTCGCCGCCGCGGTGGATCTGCTCCCGATCGGACAGCGGCTGGCGCTCGGGCTGTGGCCGGTCCCGCTCGCCGATCCGTTCGTCGTTCGGCCCGCGGCCATCGCGATGCTGGCCCTCCTCGGTTGGGCCCTCGGACCACCCCCGCTGCCCGGATCGATGGCCCGTACCGGTTAGCGAGTCGGCTGACCCGGTCCGTTCTGGTCGATGGTTGACAGCTGATTGGCGGCAGCGACCAGGCACACGTGGGTAAACGCTTGCGGGAAGTTCCCGAGTTGGCGGCGCGCGACCGGGTCGTACTCTTCGGCGAGAAGCCCGACATCGTTCTGCAGACCGAGGAGGCGCTCGAAGAGTTCGTGCGCGTCGTCGGTTCGTCCGATGAGTTGTTGGGTCTGGGCCAGCCAGAACGAGCAGGGCAGGAATGCGCCTTCTCCTGCCGGCAAGCCGTCGACGTCCCCGGTCGGACTCGTCTCGTAGCGGGTAACGAATCCGTTGTTCATCAGGGTGCGCTCGACGGCGTGCACCGTGCCAAGGATCCGCGGGTCATCGGGCGCCAAGAATCCCACGAGCGGAAGTTGGAGCACGGCCGCGTCCAGCTGTTTCGACCCGTAGGACTGCGTGAACGAGTTCAGCTCGCGGTCGAAGCTCTCGTTACAGATCTGTTGGTGGATCTCGTTGCGAATCTTCGCCCAGAGGTAGGCAGGCCCGCCCAGACCGAAGTCGGTGACGTTGCGCACCGCGCAGTCGAACGCGAGCCACGCCATTGCCTTCGAGTGGGTGAAATGCGCGCGCGGGCCGCGGACTTCCCAGATGCCCTCGTCCGGCATTCGCCAACGGTTCTCCAGCGATGCGAGGAGTTCGCGTTCCAGATCCCACGAGTCGTGATGGGTCCCCAGATCCGGCATCAGCGTGCGGGTGCGGTACAGCGTGGACAACACCTCGCCGTAGACGTCGAGTTGGAATTGCTCACTTGCGGCATTGCCCACGCGCACCGGTGCCGATTCCTGGTATCCGGGGAGCCAATCGATCGTGTACTCGCTCAAGCGGCGCTCGCCCGCGGCCCCGTACATGATCTGGAGGTCTTCGGGGTCACCCGCGACCGCGCGCAACAACCAGTCGCGCCAGGCGAGCGCTTCTTCGGTGTACCCGCCGATCGCGAGCGACTGCAGACTCAGGGTGGAGTCCCGGAGCCAGCAGTAGCGGTAGTCCCAGTTCCGGACGCTGCCGATCCATTCCGGGAGCGAAGTTGTCGGGGCCGCGATGATCCCGCCGGTGGGCATGAACGTCAGCGCCTTCAACGTGATCAGCGAGCGCACGACCGCGTCACGCCACTGGCCGGAGTAGGTGCATTGCTTCACCCACCGGTGCCACCACCGGGTGGTGTCCTGCAGGGCGCGGTGCGCGTCGATCGGGCGGGGCGGTCGTTCGTGCGATGCGTAGTACGCGAGGACGAACGGCACTTCCTCGCCGGCGGCCACCACGAAATCGGACACGGTCCGCTGGCCTGCGCCGTGGGTATGGACCGGCGTGCGCAACATGATCGCATCGGGTCCGGCCACGGCTTGGAGTCCGCCGTCGGAGCGTACGACCCACGGCACGATGGAGCCGTAGTCGAATCGGATCGCGAGCTCCATCCGCATGGGAACGCGGCCGGACAGGCCCTCGACCACTCGCACGATGTCGACGGTGCGACCGCGGATCGGCATGCAGTCGGTGACCCTGACCGAGCCTTCGTCGGTGTGGAAGGTCGTCTCCAGTACGAGCGTGTCGTCGCGGTACCGGCGTTCGATCCGCTGGATACCGCCCGCCGGCGCGATCTGCCAACGGCCGTGGTCGGCGTCGCCGAGCAGCGACGCGAAGACCGCACCGGAGTCGAAGCGAGGGACACACCACCAGTCGATCGAACCGTCACGGCCGACGAGCGCCGCGGTTTGGGTATCGCCGATGAGTGCGTAGTCCTCGATGCGCTGGGTCATGGTCGATCCCGGGTGGTCACGGTCAGGTGCAGGCTCCGGTGTTGCGAGCCGAACGATGGTCCGGTGCCTCGATCGGTGCTGGCGAGTGCGGGGCCGAGCAGAGCATGGTCGATCGGGATCTGCAGGAGCACGTTCGATTCCGGCCACGAGACCTGCAGCCCGAATCCCGAGAGGCTGTCGAACAGCCGGCCGTCGTGGAGCAGGCGACGGAAACTCGACGACCAAGGTGTCGTATTGAAGTCACCCATCACGACGCGCCGCCCGGAGTGGGCACGACTCCACTTCGCCGCGGCGTGCAGCGTCTGGTCCCGATGCGCGGCGCGGTCGTTCGTGGTCGGCGAGTCCGTACCGAAGGCGACGATCGACAGCCTGGTGGCGCCGTCGACCTCGATCTGGACCGCAGACGCGCCGAAGTCTTGGTCGGCCGGGTGGCGAACGTCGCTGAGGCGGGCACGACTCAACACCACCGTGCGCACGAACTCCGGATTCGTGGTCACGTGTGAGCCCGTCCGGAACACCATGTACCCGGGTGCGGCATTGGTCAGCCGCGCGACGTCGCCCTGCGCGGGGTCGAGGACCACAAAGATGTTCGGGCGTTCGGTCGCGAGGTAGCGGCCGAGCGCAGGGACGTCGATCGGCCTGGTCTGGGCGTTCAGATGACCGACGGTGATGCGGGGCGCGCCCGCGCGGACGGGACGGCGATCCCGCGAGAGCGTCGAGACGACCGGGATCGCGCTGAGGACCACACCGATGACGGCAACGACCGTGGTGACCCGGGCTCGGAGCACCGCCGCCAATGCGGTCAGCGCGGCGCCGACGACCAAGAGTTGGACCGGGAAGTTCGAGATCAGTGCGAACGGCCATGCTCCCTCGCCGACGCGGCCGGCGATCGTGATCGCCAACGCGCCGATGGCCGCGATGAAGACAGGGATTCGGAACAGGGTGCGCGGGCCGATGTGGCTCACGGTACCTGGTGGTCGGACCGGTTCAGCGCCTCCCGCGTCCCGAGGTGGGTGCGGTGCAGGACGCGGCCGGAGGTGGAGTCGCGTTCGTGCGGGGCGTGGCTTCGACGTCCTACGATCCGCGTCATGACCATCACCGTGGACCCGATGACGTGCACCATCGGCGCGGAGATCGGCGGGGTGAACCTGGCCGACGATCTCTCGCCGGAGACCATCGCGGAGATCCGCGCCGCGCTGCTCGAGTGGAAAGTGATCTTCTTCCGCGAGCAACACGATCTCGATCGAGCGAGTCACGTGACGTTCGGACGAGCCTTCGGTGAACTCGAGGTGCACCCGCTCACTCCCGCTGATCAGGCCGAGCCTGAGATCTTCGTGCTCCCGGCCGGAGGCAAGCGCGGCGCCCCGGATGTCTGGCACAGCGATGTCACCTGGCGGCCCGAACCGTCGCTCGGATCGATCTTGCGCGCGGTCGAACTCCCGCCCGTCGGCGGAGACACTTTGTGGGCGGACATGGGCAAGGCGTACGACCTGCTCGACGATGCGATGCGCGCCCACGCGGACGAGCTCGTCGGTCTGCACGACTTCACGCGCGCATTTGGGGCGACCCAACCGCCCGAGGTTCAGGACAAGATGCGCCGCAAGTACCCGACCGTCGAACATCCGGTGGTGCGAACGCATCCCGAGACGGGTCGCAAGACGATCTACGTCAACGGTGCCTTCACGTGTGGCATCAAGGGACTCGACGCCGACGAATCCAAGTCGGTCCTCGATCGACTCGAACGCCAAGCCGCGATCCCGGACGTGCAGTGCCGGTTCCGGTGGGAACCGGGCAGTGTCGCGTTCTGGGACAACCGCGCGACCCAACACGTGGTGAGCAACGACTTTCTGCCGGCGCGCCGGGTCATGGAACGGGTCACGGTCGTGGGCGACCGCCCGTACTGATCGGCTGTACTGATCGCCTGTACTGATCGACCGGGCGCTTGGGCCGCCGGTCAGTTCGCCGGTTGTGCGAAGACCGTACGCACCATCGGGGCGAAGTGCTCGAGCGGTTCGTAGTGGCCGTCGGGGTCGAACGCCACTTGGTCCCACTCATCGGCGAACCGTTCCGCGAGGTCGTACCACGGTTGGTCTCGGTGACGATCCCGGAGGTTGGTGTCCCGGCCGAAGTACTCGTAGTAGTGGCGGCCCTGGAAGTCCTGGTGGAACCGGATCATCTCGGAGACTTCGGGGCGCACGTACGGTGCGAGGATGGCCGCGGCGATGTCGGGGTGGCCGAACACGCTGATCACCTTGCCGATGTCATGGCAGAGGCTCGCAACGATCACTTCCTCGTCGGCGCCGGCCGCCTCGGCCAGGGTCGCAGTCTGCAGGGAGTGGACCAGTTGGTCGGTGGCGAAGCCGTCGGTGATCGCTTCGAGGCGGCTCAGCATCGACAGCACCTCTTCGGCCACCCGCGGCTGATGCTTCATGGTCTCGGCGCCGATGACCGCCCACTGCTCGGCGGTCGATTCGT
>JANLTQ010000665.1:0-2528 GCA_031363005.1 Acidimicrobiia bacterium
CCGGGATGAAGGTCACCGAGTTCTTCCTCGGGTTCGGCCCTCGGGTCTGGTCGTTCCGCAAGGGCGAGACCGAATACGGCATCAAGGCGATCCCTGCGGGTGGCTATGTCCGCATCGTCGGCATGACCAACCTCGAAGAAGTGGACCCAGAGGACGAGGACCGCACCTACCGGCAGGCGACGGTCGGCAAGCGGCTCATCACCGTGCTCGCCGGCATCATCGTCAACCTCTGTATCGCGCTGGTCTTGATTTACTCGCTGCTGGTGTTCCACGGGCCGGAGAAGATCTCGACGGTCGTCGACCAGGTCTCCGCGAGTTCGCCTGCCCTGGCCGCCGGAATCCGCTCCGGTGATCGGGTCATTGCCATCGACGGCCACCGGATCACGAAGTGGGAGCAGGTCGGTACCTACATCCGGCCGAACTCCGGTAAGCCGCTGTCGATCGAGTTGGAGCGCGCCGGCCGGCGGATCACTGTGAAGACCACGCCCAAGATGATCGACGGCGCCCCGCGCGTCGGCATTGCCGCCCGACTCATCAGCGAGCCGGTCGGTGTTCTCGCCGCGGTGCCCCAGACGTTCTCGGTGTTCGGTCGGGGCGTCGGCGACACGGTGGGCGCGCTCGGCAAGGTGTTTTCCGCGAGCGGCATCGAGCGCTACGGCAAGACCGTGACCAACTCCAAGGGCGGCTTTTCCGCCCAAGAACGCCCGCGCTCGGTCGTCGGCATCGTCGCCGACGGCGGAGACATCGTCGGAGGCAACTGGTGGGTGCTGCTCGGACTGCTTGCAGCGATCAACGTCTTCGTCGCATTGTTCAACCTGTTGCCGTTGCCCCCGCTCGACGGTGGGCACGCGGCCGTTGCTGCGTACGAGGGCCTCGCCTCCAAGGTCCGAGGCCGGCGCGTGCGGGTGGATTATCAGAAGCTGATGCCGGTGGCCGCGGTCGTGGTGGTCGTGATCCTGATGTTCGGGCTCTCCACCATCTACCTGGACCTCCGCAACCTGTAACGCCCCGTCGGAGCGGATACGTGTGGGGATGTTGCGAAGATCCCGGACGCGGGTGCGCCCGTTCCGAACCTCGCCCGTAGGCTGGTGCGGATGACCACACCGCGCCGCAAGACTCGTCAGGTCGTCGTCGGGCGCGCGCCGGGTCCCAGCGTCGCAGTCGGTGGCGACGCGCCGGTCTCGGTGCAGTCGATGACCACCACCAAAACTGCCGACGTCGAGGGCACCCTCGCCCAGATCTACGCACTCGCAGCGGCGGGTTGCGACATCGTGCGTTGTACCTGCAACGAAGAAGAAGCCGCCGAAGGGCTCGCGCAGATCGTGCCCCGCTCGCCCGTGCCGATCATTGCGGACATCCACTTCCAATACCGCCTGGCACTGGCCGCGATGGAAGCCGGTGTCCAGGGACTGCGGCTGAACCCCGGAAACATCCGGAAGGCCGCGCACATCAAGGCCGTGGCGCAGGAAGCCAAGGACCGCGGTTTGCCGATCCGTATCGGAGTCAACGCGGGCTCGCTCGATCCCGACATCGCCGAGCAGTACGGCATCACGCCGGAAGCACTCGTCGCGTCCGCCCAGCGCGAACTCGCCCACTTCGCCGAGGTTGATTTCGACGACGTGAAGATTTCGGTCAAGGCCAGCAACGTGGCGCTGATGATCGACGCATACCGGCTGCTGTCCGAAACCGTCGACTATCCACTGCACCTCGGGGTCACTGAGGCGGGTCCGCCACCGAACGGTCTGATCAAGTCGACTGCGGGCATCGCGACCCTGCTGGCTGAGGGCATCGGCGACACGATTCGTTACTCGCTGACTGCGGATCCGGTGGAAGAAGCGCGCGCGGGACGCACGTTGCTGGAGTCGCTCGGCCTGCGTGAGCGGCGAGGCCTCGACCTCATCGCGTGTCCCAGCTGCGGCCGGGCCGAGGTCGACGTGATCAAGGTGGCCGGCGATGCCATGGCCGCGCTGAGTGAGTTGAACATCCCGCTGCAAGTGGCGGTCATGGGTTGTGTGGTGAACGGGCCGGGCGAAGCGCGTGAAGCCGACCTCGGCATCGCTGCCGGCCGCGGTCGCGGCCATCTGTTCGTCAAGGGTCAGGTCGTGCGCGTGGTGCCTGAGGCCGAGATGGTCGACGCGTTGGTTGCGACCGCGAAGCAGATCATGGACGACGGCATCGAGGCCGTGATCGCGAATGCCGACGTCGGCGCGGCGGCCGAAGCCGAAGCAGTGCGAGTGGAACTGATCACCTCACAAGGCGCCGATGCGAACCACGACGCCGAGAAGATCGAACGCATCCGCGAACTCGCCGGGGAGTAGCCGACTTTTCCGCTCTTGGCCCTGCGGGCCGGGCCGCTCGGGCCACGGCTGCGCCACGGTGTCGGTTCGCGAGCGGCCGGGTCGCTAGCGCTCGGCGCAGCCTCTATCTTTCCGCTCTTGGCCCTGCGGGCCGGGCCACGGCTGCGCCACGGTGTCGGTTCGCGGGCGGCCGGGTCGCTAGCGCTCGGCGCAGCCTCTTGTCCTACCCGC
>JANLTQ010000688.1:0-1874 GCA_031363005.1 Acidimicrobiia bacterium
TCGGGTACTCGCCGACCGTCGGGATCCGACTCGCCGGCATCGGGAACCCCGGTTCGGCCGAAGTGTCGGCGTCGGCACTGCTCTTCGCGATCTTGCTCACGATTCGCGCGCCACGACGGGGCCCGGCGATCGGGACCGCGCTCCTGGTGCTCACCTTCCTGATCGTCGGCGCACCGATGTTCGGACAGGACTTCGGCGGCGCACTCAGCCTCGGTCCGACCGTGGCCTTGTGGTGGCTGCTGCGCTCCGGGCGCCGGATCCGTGCGAAGACGATCGTGATCCTCGCCGCAGTCCTCGTCGGTGCCGGGCTGCTCGCCGGATTTGCCGATCTCAGCCGACCCGCGAACGAACGGACGCACGTGGGTCGACTCTTCGAGAAAGTCGGCTCCGACGGCATCGGGAGTTTCTTCACCGTCGTCGGCCGCAAGGCCGGCTTGATGTTCAGCACCTTCTCCAACACCGCGTGGGTCCTGCTCGTGCTCAGCGTGCTGATCGGCATTGCGATCGCCGCGCTTCGCAGTGATCTGTTGGCGCGCGTCGTGGCGCGCTTCCCGAATCTGCGCATCGGTTTGATCTGCTTCGGCGTGCTCGTCGTGCTGGCCACCGCATTGAACGACTCCGGGGTGCAAGTGACCGGCGTGATGCTGGCGACGCTGCTTCCCGTGCTCATCTACCTCGGGGCTCGGGCCGACGATGAGCGCGCCGGCGCGGAACCGTCAGCCCACCCGGATGGGGCGACCGACGGTGCACTCAGGAACCCGCGTGCACCAGACCGCGAGCATTCTCCCGCATGATGAGACGGATCTCGGTCGCGTCGAAACCGTCGAGATCCTTCACGAACGCCGCGGGTTCCGCGAGCCCTTCGGCGTGGGGATAGTCCGAGCCGAACACGATCCGCTCCGCACCGATGCTCTGCTTCAGCGCGCGGAGGTCGTCCTCGTAGTACGGCGAGACCCACACGTGGTCGCGAAGTTGCTGAACCGGATCTCCGCCGACGAACGCCGCCGGGGCTTGGGCGAAGGACTTCTTCATCTTCTTGACGAGCATCGGGACCCACTCGCTGCCCGACTCGATCGTTGCCACGCGCAGACTCGGATGACGAGCGAACACTCCGTGGCAAATGAGCGCAGCCATCGTGTCGTAGATCGGCCGGTCGGCCGACGTGATGTTGGTGAACGGGTTGTGACGGAACGCTTCCATCTCGCTGCTCTCGCCCCACTCGACGGCGTAGCGGTGGTAGCCGCTCTCACCCGAGTGGTACGCCACGAGCGTGCCGGCCTCGGCGAGGCGCGCCCACATCGGGTCATAGACCGTGTCGCCCGGCGAACGAAATCCTGACGGCGCCTGGATCGGTCCGGCGCGCATCACGATCACCTTCGCGCCCTGCTCGATCGCCCATTCGACTTCGGCGAGTGCGCGCGCCGGATCAAGCAACGTGAGGTAGGGCGCCGCGAAGATGCGGTCCTGGTAGTTGAACGTCCAGTCATCGAGCATCCACTCGTTGAACGCGTGGAACACCGCGTGCAACGCGTCTGGATCATGCAGCAACGCTTCCTCGACTCCCACACCGAGCGTCGGGAACAAGAAGCACCCCGCGAGGTGCTGCGCGTCCATGAGCTCGATGCGCGCGGCCGGATCGCGGTACGCAGGGTTGATCGGCTCCAACGCGCCGAACGCCTCACGAATGTCGTCGCCCGCGACCTTGCCGCGGAAGTACTCGTCGAGACAGCCGGGCCGCGCGACGGGATCGAACGTCGGGTTCGGGATGAAGCGGAAGATCTTGTTGTCGACGATCATCCGCTGCTTGCCGCCGATCTCGGCCCACTGCACGAGCTTGGCGTACTCGCTCGGAAGGTGACGCGTGAACGCGTCGG
>JANLTQ010000221.1:0-1538 GCA_031363005.1 Acidimicrobiia bacterium
GGCGAGTTCGAACCACAACTCGCCGACCGCGACGATGCCCTTCCAGAATTGTTCGAGCACGATGCGCTCGTTCGGCGCGTGGATCTGATCGTCGGGCAGACCGACGCCGAGGAAGACGACCGGCGCATCGAGCACACGCCCGAGTGCTTCCTCCGGACCCGAGCCTCCTTCGCGCGTGTACCGGGGCGCGACACCCCACACGCGTTCGATGACGCGTGCGGTCGCGGCGACGGCCGGATGGTCGACGGGCGTGAGCGCGGGGGCAACGCCACCTTCCGGGGTCACCGCAACGTCCACACCGTCGGCCCGGTGCGCGTCGAGCCATTGGTGGAACGCGGCGGTGATCGTGGCCGGGTCCTGATCGGGCACGAGCCGGAACGTGATCTTGAGCGACGCGTGGGCGGGGACGATGGTCTTGATGCCGTCACCCGCATAGCCCGCGGCGATCCCAGTGACCTCCGCGGTCGGTCGGACCCAGATGCGTTCGAGGGTGGAGTAGCCGGCCTCACCGGTGGGCGCCGCGCCGTTCGCGGTGGCACGGAAGGTGTCGGCATCGAAGGGCAAGCCGGCGATCGAGGTGCGCACGGCATCGGGCATCGGCAACACGGCGTCGTAGAAGCCGGGCAATGTCACCGCACCGTCGGCGTCGTGCAGCGCGGCCACGAGCTCCGCAGCAACGTGTGCGGCGTTGCGGACCGCACCGCCGAAACTCCCGGAGTGGAGATCGCCGCTTGCGGTCCGCAGCGACACGTCGAACGCCACCAGCCCGCGCATCCCCGTACACATCGATGGCACGGTCTCGGACCACATCGCGGTGTCGGACACCACCAGCACGTCGGCGCGGAGCAGTTCGCGGTGCTCGGTGAGGAGCGCTTCGAAGTTGGGGCTGCCCACCTCTTCTTCGCCCTCGACGAGCAGCTTCACGTTCACCGGTAGCCGACCGTCCTGAGCCAGCAGCGCCCGGATCACTTCGAGGTGATAGAGCACCTGCCCCTTGTCGTCGACGGCGCCGCGTGCGAACAGCTGGCCGTCACGGATCGTCGGCTCGAACGGGGGTGAGATCCACTCCGCAAGCGGGTCGACGGGCTGGACGTCGTGGTGCCCGTAGACGAGGACCGTGGGCGCGCCGGGCGCGTGGAGCCAGTCGGCGTAGACCGACGGATGCCCGACCGTCTCCAACAACTGCACGTGTTCGAGGCCGATCGTGCGCATCTCGGCCGCACACCACTCGGCCGATTCCCGCACATCATCAGCGTGCGCGGGGTCCGCCGAGATCGCCGGAATCCGGAGCCAAGCATCGAGCCGCTCGAGGATTTCGGCGCGCGCGTGCTCCACGTATCGCGCCAACTTCAGCTCCGCCACAGAGCGAAATGTATTGGACCCGTCGGTAGCATCGGCGGATCGCCACCGATCCGAACGCCGTCCGCGACCTCGTCGTCACGCTCCAGACGCGCTTCGGCGATGGCCGGGCACGCGCCGAACCCCTCGAACTGACCCTTTATGAACGCGACGGCGGCACCGCGCGCGGCCGCGCCGGC
>JANLTQ010000223.1:0-2677 GCA_031363005.1 Acidimicrobiia bacterium
AGGAGTGCATCTCAGTCATAACCTCGCGGCCGTGACCCAGCCCTGGTCAGACCCGCCCGATGGCCCCTGGTTCAACGAACTCGCCGCGTTCGTCGGCTCGGCGTACTGGGCGCCGCACACCTCCCGAGTCCAGGCGTTCGCGGCCGGGACCGAGCAAGAAGTCGGCTTCCTCGTGGATGCCTGCACGCTCGCGCCCGGCGGTCGGGTCCTCGACGTCGGGTGCGGGCCGGGTCGGCACGCGCTCGCCCTGGCGAGGCGGGGCATGGAGGTGGTCGGTATCGACCTCTCCCCCGACTTCATCGATCTGGCCACCGGGTGGGCAGTCGCCGAGTCCCTCCCCGCACGATTTCACGTGGCCGACGTCCGCTCCCTCGCGTACGACGGCGAGTTCGACGCCGTGGTTTGTCTCTGCCAAGGCGGATTCGGTCTGCTCGGAGGAGACGACGACGCCGCGATCGTGGCCCGCCTGGCGCGCGCCCTCCGGCCGGGAGGTCGACTCGCGCTGACCGCCTTCTCGTCCTACTTCGTGGTGGCTCACCTGGAGTCAGGTGAGACCTTCGATGCACGCACCGGAGTGCTCCACGAACGCACCACGGTCCGCAACGACACCGGAGTGGATCGTGAGTTCGATCTGTGGACCACCTGCTTCACCGCACGCGAGTTGCGGTTGCTCGCCGAGGAGGCGGGACTCGTCGGCGTCTCGGTGACGTCCGTGGCCCCCGGCGCGTACGGGCACGATCCGGTGACATTGGATCGCCCCGAGTTGCTGCTCTGCGCGCGCCGGCCCTGACCGCGCTCCCCTCGTCTCATCGTTTCTGACCACGCCAGAGGTGGCGCAAGCCGATGAGAGGAGATGTGCTACTTCGCTTCGGCCCAGCTGGGGCCGAAGCCCATGTCGACCACGAGAGGGACGTCGAGCTCGATGGCCCCTTCCATTGCCTCGCGGATCACGGGTTCGATCGCCGAACGTTCGTCCATCGGTACTTCGAACACCAGCTCGTCGTGGACGGTAAGGATCATGCGGGTGCCGAACCCGCCATCGCGCAGCGCCCGATCCATGCGAATCATCGCGACCTTGAAGATGTCGGCCGCCGAACCTTGGACCGGCGCGTTCTGTGCCATCCGCTCCCCCATCTGGCGGATGCGGAAGTTGTCCGAGGCGAGTTCGGTGATCTGACGGCGGCGACCGAGGATCGTCGTCGTGTAACCACATGCTTTCGCGTCGACGATGGTCTGCTCCATGAACGCGCGCACGTTCGGGAACCCGGCGAAGTAGTTGTCGAGGATTTCCTTCGCCTGATCGGTGGGGATATCCATCCGCTGCGCAAGGCCGTACGCCTCCATGCCGTAGGCGAGCCCGTAGTTCACGACCTTGGCGAAGCGCCGATGATGATCGGCGACGTCCGCTTCGGCCACTCCGAACACCTTCGAGGCAGTGACGGTGTGCACGTCCACCCCCCGTGCGAACGCGTCGATGAGCCCGGGGTCCTTGGCGAGGTGGGCGAGGATGCGGAGCTCGATCTGGGAGTAGTCCGCAGTCAGGAGGCCGTACCCGTCCTCGGCCACAAACGCTCGTCGCAGCAGTTTCCCTTCCTCGGTCCGGATCGGGATGTTCTGCAGGTTCGGGTTCTCGCTCGAGATTCGCCCCGTGGTCGTGGCGATCTGGTTGAAGGTGGCGTGGATGCGCCCGTCCGCCGCGATCAGACGCGGGAGTGCTTCGGCGTAGGTGCCCCGCAACTTCTCGACCTCCCGGTACTTCAGGAGGTCAGGCAGGATCGGGTGGTCCCCGGCGGCGGCCATCTTCTGGAGCGAGTCGGCGTCGGTGGACGGTCCGGTCTTCGTGCGCTTGACCGGCGTGAGTTCCAACACCTCGAACAGGATGCGGCGCAGTTGCGGGACCGAGTTCACGAGAAACGGTTCGCCCGCGTGGTCATGGATCTTGGTCTCGAGTTCGTTGCACCGCTTCTGGAGATCCGCGCGCATCACGTCGAGGAACTCGCGGTCGACCCGGATGCCGGTGGCTTCCATGATCGCGAGCACGCCGATCAGCGGCCGTTCGACGGTGTCGTACAGCGTCCAGAGTTCGCGCGCCTCGAGCACACTGGTGAGTTCGGGCGCCAGGCGCAGCGCGGCCACGGCGCGGCGGCCGGCGTCGTCACCGGCGGCGTCGCCATCGAGGTCGAGGGTCCCTTCGACCACGGCGCGGTCCGGCGAGACGAGTTCGATCCCGCAGTACCGACCCACGAGATCGCCGAGGTCGTACTTCCCCTCGGCCGGGTCGACGAGGTACGCCATCACCGCAGTGTCGAGCTCCAGCGTGTGGACTTCCACTCCCGCCTCGCGGAGCAGTCCGTGCATGAGTTCCTTGGCGCGATGCGCGACGAGCGGCGGACCATCGGCGGCCATCAGTGCAGCCAGCGACTCGCGCACCTTCGGATCCGCCAGGAGGTCGGCCGGCGCGTACGCCACCGAGTCGTCGGCATCGCCATTGGCGAGCGCGAGGCCCCGGAGCGGACTCGAACCCGCCAGCCCCTGCCAATCCGCATCGAGTCCGTAGCGGATGCCCTGCTCCCGCACCGCGTCGAGTGCGCCGGCCAGGTCCGAGGCCGAGTTGAGTCGGGTGACCTCGACGTCGAGCGCGTCCGAGACCTCCGCACTGTCGGCGTCGATCGCGCCG
>JANLTQ010000052.1:0-4474 GCA_031363005.1 Acidimicrobiia bacterium
TCGACTCGACCGTCGAACTGGCTGTCGTCGAGCAGGCGCGCACCGTCTTCGTCTGGGGTCCTGCGCCCAAGCCCGGTACTGGGTCTCGCCCCGGCCGGAAGAAAGAGGTCGCGGCCAAATGAATAACGGAACGGCTCGTCATGATCGCGGAGTGGAGCGACCATGAACTCAGACATGATGGAAGCGCTCGACACGATCGAGCGCGAAAAGGGGATCTCGGTCGAGATCATGCTCGAGGCGTTGGCGAACGCCCTGGTCACCGCCTATAAGCGGATGCCCGATGCGGCGGACGAAGCACTCGTCGAGATCGACATCGAGACCGGCGAAATCCACGTCATCGCCCAGGAACTCGACGAAGACGGCCACGTCGTCAAGGAATGGGACGACACGCCAAAGGACTTCGGTCGCATCGCCGCGCAGACCGCCAAGCAGGTGATCCTGCAGCGGATCCGTGAAGCCGAACGCGAGATGAAGTACGACGAATACGCCGGACGTGAGGGTGACATCGTCACCGGGATCATCCAGCAGACCGACCAGCGGTACACGTTGCTCGATCTCGGCAAGGTCGAGGCGCTGCTCCCGCAAGCGGAGCAGGTGCAGAACGAGCGGTACGACCACGGCAGCCGGTTGAAGGCGTACATCGTCGAGGTCCGCAAGACGGCCAAGGGCCCCCAGATCGTCGTCTCGCGGACGCACCCCGGCCTGGTCAAACGACTCTTCGAACTCGAAGTCCCCGAGCTGCTCGATGGTGTGGTGGAGCTCCGGGCCGTCGCACGCGAGCCGGGCCACCGGACCAAGATCGCCGTGGCGTCCAATGACCCGAACGTCGACCCGGTCGGCGCCTGCGTCGGCGCACGTGGCGCGCGCGTTCGTATGGTCGTCACCGAGTTGCGGGGCGAGAAGGTGGACATCGTTCCGTACACCGATTCGCCGCAGGATTTCGTGATGAAGGCGCTCGCCCCGGCACGCGTCCGCGAAGTCCGGATTCACGAGGACACGGGCACCGCCGAAGTCATCGTTCCGGACTTCCAGCTCTCGCTCGCGATCGGCAAAGAGGGCCAGAACGCGCGCCTCGCCGCGCGCCTCACCGGCTGGCGTGTCGACATCAAGAGTGAGACCCAGCTTGCTGAGGAAGAGTCCGGCGGCGGCGTCGAGTACGCCGAAGGTGAGTGGGTCGAGAGCGAAACCGGTGACCTCGTGTGGCAGCCGGCCGAGGGCGGCGAGACGATCTCTGCCGCCGCGGCGGGATACGCATCGCCCGACGGTTTGACCCCCGTCGGAGAAGCAGCCGAGGCGGCTACGCCCGAAGCGCCGAACGCTGATGCCGTCCCGACCGAACCGGTCGCAGGCACCGAGGGCGCCGAACCGGGCGCCAAGGCCGTCTCGAGCGATGCCGCTCCGGCGGATTCGGTCGATGGCGCAACGCCGGTCGCAGTTGCGGCCGACGCTGGGAACGATGGCGCCCCGAGTGGCGACACGGCCGAGGAGGAAACCAGCGAGTAGAGCTCAACCGGTCCGCACGTGTGTGGGGTGCCGTCGCTCGGCTTCGCCGGAGGAGTTGATCCGGCTGGCGCAGGGAGCTGGCGCCTCAGTGCAGATCGGACGCAATGTTCCGGGTCGAGGGGCGTGGCTGTGTGCGGGCCGCGTCGAGTGCTTCGACCTCGCAGTGCAACGGCGGGCGATCGCCCGAGCACTCCGGATCGAGCTCTCGGAACAGGAAATTTCACAACTCCGTGCGAGACTGCACGGAGCAGCCCCTGAGGGGTGCGACCGGACGGCAGAGCGCCGCTCGGTGGAGTTGAAGGACAGCGTTGGCCACTAAGAAGATCAGGGTGTACGAGCTCGCTCGCGAGCTGGGCGTCGAGAACCAGGTCGTCCTCGACCTCTCCGACGAGCTCAAGATGGGCGTCAAGAGCCACTCGTCGAGCATCGACGACCCGTCGGCGGATCGAATCCGTCGGTTGGCAGACAGCCGCGACCTGCGTGGCGAGCCGATCGTCGACGAGCCGAAGCCGAAGGCGGAACCCAAGACCAAGGCCAAGGGCAAGACTGCCCCGAAGGACGAACCGAAAGTCGACGCACCAGCGACTCCGACTGCTCCACCGGCCGCTGTCCCGGAGCCGTTGGCGTCGCCGTTTGCCGAACCTGCGGTCACCCAAGCTCCGGCTGCGGCAGCGCCCGAACCGGCAGCTCCGCCGGCACCGCCGCGGCGAAACGTCGTGCGTTCCACCGGCGGGATCGCGCCGCCACCGGCCCGCCCGACGCCGCCGGCCGAGGTCAAGCCCGTCGTTCCGGCAGCGTCTGCGCCGGAAGTGTCGGTTCACGCGGCTCCCACCGCTGATGCCCCTGCGGCGGCGACGACTCCGGGTCCCGCAGCATCACCGACGCTCGGTGACAAACCGGCGCCGCCCGCGCCTCCGCTCGTGAGCTCGACCGGAAAGCCGATCCCCCCGCCTCCCGGCCAGCGGGTCATCCCGCCACCTCCGGGTCAGCGGACCCAACCTGGGCGCGGCGCGCCCGGTGGCGGTCCGCCGCGTACCGGCGGCGCTCCGGGTGGGTTCAATCGCAGCGCACCTGGTGGCGGTGGCCCTGGTGGATTCAACCGCAGCGGTCCCGGCGCCGGTGGGCCCGGCGGCGGCGCGCCCGGCGGACGCCCTGGTGGCGGACCCGGTGGCGGTCCTGGCGGGTTCAACCGCGGTCGCGGACCTGGTGGTCCGGGGCAACGGCCGCGGCGCAAGAAGCGGCGGCGTCGTGGGCTCGAGGACCTCGGTCCGGCGAACCTCCCGCAGCTCACGCCGGCCGATGCGCCCGTTCCCGACGGCGAGATCCTGGTCTCGCGCGGCATCACGATCCAAGAACTTGCACCGAAGCTGAATCGCACCAGCGCCGACCTCGTTCGCATCCTGTTCGACGCAGGCGAAATGGTCACGAGCACCCAGTCGATGGCCGACGAGATGATCGAGCTCATCGCTCAGGAACTCGGTGCCGAAGTCCTGCTCGTCGAGCCGGGTCAAGAAGCCGAACTCGAGCTCCAGGCCATGCTCGGTGACGACGACGATGACGAAGAAGAAGAGGATCTGCCGCCACGCGCGCCGGTCATCACCGTCATGGGTCACGTCGACCACGGCAAGACCACGCTGCTCGACACCATCCGGTCGACGAACGTCGTGAAGGGCGAAGCCGGCGGGATCACCCAGCACATCGGTGCGTACCAGGCCGTGAAAAACGACCGACTCATCACCTTCATTGACACGCCGGGTCACGAGGCCTTCACCGCAATGCGCAAGCGCGGCGCGGACGCCACGGATGTTGCGGTGCTCGTCGTTGCCGCAGATGACGGCGTGATGCCCCAGACCATCGAGGCGATCAACCACGCACGCAACGCCGACGTCCCGATCGTCGTCGCCATCACCAAGATCGATCGCGACAACGCGGATGTGAACCGCGTCAAGCAGCAACTGGTGGAACAAGCGTTGATCCCCGAAGAGTGGGGCGGCGACACCGTCGTCAACGAAGTTGCGGCCACGGCCGGGCTCGGCGTCGAGGAACTCCTCGAATCGATCCTGCTCGTGTCCGATCTCTACGACCCACCGCTCGGTGCGAACCCCGAGGTCCCGGCCCGCGCATTCGTGCTCGAGTCGAACCTGGACCAGGGTCGCGGACCGGTTGCGACGGTGCTCGTGGAGCGCGGCACGCTGCGCGTCGGCGACCCCGTGGTCGCCGGTGGCGGCTGGGGCAAGGTCCGCGCGATGTTCGACCACACCGGGGCCAAGGTGAAAGAGGCCGGTCCATCGATGCCGGTCGAGGTCCTGGGCCTGGACGCAGTCCCGCTGGCGGGAGACGAGCTGCGAGTCGCGCCGAGTGAAAAAGTGGCGCGCATGGTGGCCGAGGCCCGGTCACGCCGACGCCGGGTCGCAGATCAGTCACACCCGATGATCCTCTCCGGCGGTGCCCGTCTGGAAGACATCTTTGCGATGGTCGAGCGCGGCGAGGTCGCCACGCTCAACCTGGTGCTGAAGGCGGACGTCAACGGCTCGCTCGAAGCGCTGACCGATGCGTTGCGCAAACTCGACAAGGACCACGAAGAGGTGCGCCTGTCGTTCGTCCACCGCGCCGTCGGTGGGATCACCGAGAGCGACATCAACTTGGCCGCAGTCGCCAACGCGACCGTCGTCGGTTTCAACGTGCGTCCGGACCGCAAAGCCCGCGAACTCGCCGCCCAGGAAAAAGTTGAGATGCGCCTCTACGAGGTCATCTACCAAGTCCTCGACGACGTCAACGCGGCGCTCATCGGCATGCTCAAGCCCGAGTTCGAAGAAGTGGTTACGGGCGAAGCCGAGATCCGCGAGGTCTTCGGTGTTCCGAAGATCGGCAAGATCGCCGGTTGTTACGTGCGCACGGGTGTCATCACCCGCGGCTCGAAGGTGCGTTTCCTGCGCGAGGGAACGATCATCTGGAAGGGCTCGATCGCATC
>JANLTQ010000079.1:0-2253 GCA_031363005.1 Acidimicrobiia bacterium
GGCACGAGTGATGACATGAGTGCGGGCGTGAGCGAATCTGCCGACGGCCGCCTGGCGCGGCGGGATCGCAACCGGACCGCGGTGCTCGACGCCATGATCGAACTGTTCACCGAAGGCGTGCTCGAGCCCACTCCCGAGCAAGTGGCGCAGCGCGTTGGCCTGTCACCCCGTTCGGTCTACCGCTACTTCGCCGATCGCGAGAGCCTCATCCGGGCCGCGATCGATCGGCATCTCGACGGCGTATGGCACCTCTACCTGATTCCGGCGATCGGACAGGGCGACACCGAGGATCGCATCGTGCGCTTCATCGGCTGTCGCATCCAACTCTACGAAGCGATCGCCGCGAGCGCCCGCGCGACCCGGATGAGCGCCGCGACCGACGAGATCATGCGCGAACAGCTCGAAGCCACCCGCCGCGCGCTGCGCGATCAAATCGAGCGTCACTTCGCGCCCGAACTCGATGCCATGCCCGCGGCCACGCGCCGCGGCCGCGTCGCGGCCATCGACGCCTTGTGCGAACTCGAGTCACTCGACCACTACCGCATTCACCGCGGGTTCTCGTCCACCGACACCCACTCGCTCCTGCTCGACGCGTTGCGAGCACTGCTCGATCACTGACACGCCAACACCGAACCCACTCCACTGCCCCGAAAGGACATCGCATGGCCGGCACCGCCAAGCCCACCTACGGAGACCCGAACTGGGAGATGATCCAGCGCTGGTTCCAACTCTCACCCGAGGACGACGGCCCGTTCTGGGCGCTGAACCTCATGAAGTACCGCACAGTGGCCGTGTACGCGAACGCGGATGGTCCGGCGGTGTCGGGCAAGGACGCCGACGACGCGTACGCGCCACTCGGGCCACTCGCCGCAGTCGGCGCGGTGGTGGCATTCCACGGTGACGTGACCGACCAACGGTCCGGCACGCCGAGCTGGGATCGCGTCGCGATTGTGCGGTACCCCAGCCGCGCGGCGTTCTTCGCCATGCAGCAGCGTGACGACTTCAAGGACCAGCACGTACACAAGGAAGCGGGCATGGAGTTCACGATCGTCATGTCCTGCTTGCCGACCGATTTCCAACCGCCCGACGCGGGGCCCGCCGTCGATGCGGCATCCGAGCGGCTCGTGCTCAGCGTGGAACGCGGTGACGCTGATCCGGCGCCACTCCCCGCGGGAGTGACGTTGGCCGTCGATTTCGCGGTGGAGGGTGTGATCGTCGGCGACGAACGGAGCTTCGACCGGGCGCGGTTCGTTCTGGTCACCGACGACACTGCGCTCGCCGCCTTCGTCAGCCAGGCCGAAGCGGCGGGTGAGGCGCACGTCATGGTGGTCAATCGGGAGATCGATCGTCTGGCCGGCTCGATTACCGGTGCGCCCGCCGCGAGCGGTCGCGACTGACATGGAAGTCCTGCGCACTCCCGACGAGCGATTCGCCGATCTCGAGGACTATGACTTCGCCCCGCACTATCAAGATGTGGTCGCGGCCGACGGCACCGCTCTGCGATTCCACTTCGTCGACGAGGGACCGCGCGACGCGGCGCCGGTGCTGCTGTTGCACGGCAACCCCACGTGGTCGTATCTCCATCGCCACATGATCCGGGGTCTGGTGGCGCGCGGCCACCGGGTGCTCGCGCTCGACCTCATGGGCATGGGCCGGTCGGACAAGCCGACCCGACGGGCCGCCTACACCCTCGCGAACCACGTCGACTGGATGAGCCAATGGCTCGTCGGCGAGGACCTTTCCAACGTCACCCTGTACTGCCAAGACTGGGGTGGCCTCGCCGGGCTCCATCTCCTCCCTCGTCACCCGGACCGCTTCGCGCGGGTCATCGCATCGAACACCGGGATCCCCACCGGCGAGGGCGCGAACGCGTTCATGGAGCAATGGCTGACGTACAGCCAGAGCGTGGATGCCCTGCCGATCAGCGCCCTCGTGGACAACGGTACGACCCGATCGTTGACTCCGGGAGAGCTCGCCGCGTACGACGCACCGTTCCCCGACGGCTCGTACCAGACCAGCGCACTGCATTTCCCCACGCTCATCCCGGTGCAACCGGACAACCCCGGGGTTCCGATGTGTGAGGACACCTGGGCGTTCCTCGCCACGTGGACCAAGCCGTGGACGAGGCCGTGGAGTTCGACGCATCCGACGACGTGCAACCTGTGAGCACCAGCAACAGCGCAGTTGCCGCGGCCACCGATCCGGCGACGCCTTGGAAACGAGAACGAGATGAAGTGCGCATCATGGGGTTGG